>JALWYR010000086.1:1033-1897 GCA_027003085.1 Flavobacteriales bacterium | reverse complement strand
GACAATGTGATTATTTGGGGAATAATTTCCAGAGACTTACCAAAATTAAAAAAAGAAGTTGAAGCATTATTAAAAGATTATCTAAAAGAATAATAAACCGGTCATTTCGGTACACTTTTGCTCCTTGCGTCGCAATCCCCCCGACGAAAGTCGGGGTCGGGACAATGACCTATCTTAGTAGCAGAGTCAAGGTCGCTGAGTGCCACGACGAAGGAGTGGTGTATCGAAGCGCCGGTCATTTCGGTACATTCCGTCCCGACTTTCGTCGGAATCGGAACACTCAATGACCTACCCCCGCACTTTCCACTTTGTCGCTTTCCACTTTGTCGCTTTCCACTTTCCCCTAGGCACTTTCCCCTTAAAAAAATCTAATATCTAAAATCAATAATTTCAGTATCTTTGCACATCAAATTTATAGATCGTTTTCAACTCCATGAAATACCCCATAACATACGACATCATAGTAGTCGGCGCCGGTCATGCCGGTTCTGAAGCCGCTGCTGCCGCTGCCAATATGGGTGCCAAAACCTTATTGATTACGCTCGATTTGTTCAAAATTGCGCAAATGAGTTGTAATCCGGCTATGGGTGGTATTGCCAAAGGGCAAATCGTCAGGGAAATAGATGCCATGGGCGGATATAGCGGTATTGTGTCCGATAAATCGGCTATTCAATTCCGTATGCTAAATAAGTCCAAAGGACCGGCTATGTGGAGTCCGCGGACGCAAAACGATCGTATTTTGTTTACCAACACTTGGCGACAAATGCTCGAAAAAACGCCAAATTTGGATTTAATGGCGGATATGGTGACCGGCTTAATTGTTTCACGTGGAAAATTACAAGGCGTTAAAACGCAATTGGGAAC
>JALWYR010000086.1:0-1023 GCA_027003085.1 Flavobacteriales bacterium | reverse complement strand
CCGGACGCATGAAAACCGGAACGCCGCCGCGAATTGACGGGCGGAGCTTGGATTTCTCTAAAATGACCGAGCAAAAAGGTGATGACCATCCGCAAAAATTTTCTTTCTCCGACGAAACAAGTCCGCTAAAAGAGCAACGCTCTTGTTTTATCACTTATACCAATCCCGAAGTGCATGATAATTTACGGATCGGGTTTAAAGAATCACCGCTTTTTACCGGTGAAATTGACGGCGTTGGTCCGCGCTATTGTCCGAGTATTGAAGATAAAATTGTGCGGTTTTCGAACAAAGACCGGCACCAACTGTTTGTAGAACCCGAAGGTTGGCATACTTATGAAATGTATATCAACGGCTTTTCCAGTTCGTTGAGCGAAGAAGTACAGTATGAATCTTTACGAAAAGTTCCGGGTTTTGAAAACGCCCGTTTTATGCAATTTGCCTATGCTATCGAATACGATTATTTTCCACCGACACAGCTCAAGCATACGATGGAAACCAAGTTAATTGATAATTTATATTTCGCCGGACAAATCAACGGCACCACCGGTTACGAAGAAGCGGCAGCCCAAGGTTTAATGGCAGGTATCAATGCAGTTTTAAAAATACGCGACCAAAAACCCTTTATTTTAAAACGCGACCAAGCTTACATAGGCGTGCTGATTGATGATTTGATTACCAAAGGTGTCGATGAGCCGTATCGGATGTTTACCAGCCGGGCTGAATACCGTACTTTGTTGCGACAAGACAATGCCGATATTCGCTTAACACCGCTCTCGCATGCCATTGGTTTGGCATCGGATGAACGCCTCAAAAGAGTAGAGGAGAAGCTTAAAAAAACGGAATTAGTGCTTGATTTTTTTAAAAAACAAAGTGTTAAGCCCGATGAGGTAAATCCTATTTTAGAAAACAAAAAATCTTCACCGGTCAAACAACAAATGAAGTTGTATAAAATTGCTTCACGTCCGCAACTGAATTTTGACGATTTGATGCAATTAGATGCCGTAAAAACCTTTGTAGCGCAAA
>JALWYR010000085.1 GCA_027003085.1 Flavobacteriales bacterium | reverse complement strand
GATTATACCTTTACACAAGATTAAAAGTCCGGACGTTCCCTGCTCGATACCAAAAGCGCCCGGCAACGGGCGTTTTTTATTGTTCAGCAGGAAAATCCTTACCTTTGTTTGATATAAAACCAACGAATATGTTCGGAAATCTTTTCGGGCTGGCCGAAAAAATTCAAAAAGCCAAACAAGAAGTAGCCGATGCCCGCGCCCGTTTGGCCGAAACTTTTATCGAAAAATCTTCGGATGACGGGAAAATAAGGGTGCGAATCAGTGCCGATAAAAATATTCACGAAATACATATCGACCCCACTTTGATGCAATTCGATGCTACTTATTTGTCCGGGAAATTACGTCAAACACTTAATGATGCGCTAAACGAAGCAACGGCCATTCAGGAACGCGAAGTAAAGGAAGCTTTGCAACGTGTGATGCCCGATATCCCGGGTTTGGATAAATTTTTCTAAAATGTGGAAACGCCAACTCCAACGTTGGACGATTCTTGTTTTGTTTTTGGCCTTGGCCCGGCACACGCCCCGGTTTGTGGAACAATTCTATGCTTCGGGCCTCTATCGGGTGATACGTAATATCGATTTGTTTTTTCTGCGGTGGATACCTTTTTCGGTGGGTGATTTGTTGTATTTGTTTTTTCCGCTTTGGTGGTTACGCGAACTCCGTCGTAATTACCTGAAAAATCGTAGTTGGAAAACCTTTGCACTTTTGGCATCGGAGTGGAGCCGCAAAATCATTTTTTGGTTCTACTTGCTTTGGGGATTAAATTATTTCCGGCTTCCGCTTTACCGCCAATGGCATATGAACCTTCAACCGGTTTCTTTGAATCGTTTGGACACTTTGGCCCGTCGTGAAATCGATAGTTTGAACCGGATTCATTCCCGTTTCCAAGGTGTGGACACCGCCGGCTTCCACATTCCTTACGACCTTGACAAAATGCGGGGTATTGCAGCGGAAATTTACCGGAAAAACGAAAAATTTTTCCCCCGTTTTGCCGAAAGTTTTTATGTGGTCAAGCCATCGCTGTTATCGCAGCCCGTATCCTACTTGGGCGTGGTGGGCTACCTCAATCCGTTCACTCACGAAAGCCAAGTAAACACCCGGTATCCGAAGGTGTTTTTGCCACATGTCATGCTCCACGAACTGGCCCACCAGATCGGATATGCCTATGAAAACGAAGCGGAATTTATCGGGTTTATCGAAGGTATTCATAGCGATGATCCCTACTTCCGCTATTCGGCACATTTGGTTGCTTTGGAATACCTGTTGTCCGAAGTTCGCAAGGCCGATAGCACGCGTTTCGAGATGCTCAAAAAACAACTCCGTCCGGGCATTCTGACCGATTATCGTAAACAAAAGGAATTTTTACGCCGTTATCGTCTTCCTTTTGATGCTTCCAAACCCTACGACCTCTACCTCAAAGTTCATCAACAAGGGCACGGAATAAGTTCTTACGATGAAATGGTATTGTATTTGTCGGCCTATTTGCCTTAGGTGCCGGCATCAAAAAAACCGCCCCGAACGGGACGGTTTTATTCTTCATAACAAAGGTCAAAGCCCTATGCTTCGGCTTCTTCTTTTTGATGTTGTTTGATGAGTTCTTCCTGAACGTTGGCCGGAACGGGTTCGTAGGCGGAAAAACTACTGCTAAAAGTTCCGCGTCCTTGTGTAAGCGAACGCAAAGTGGTGGAATAGCGATACATTTCGGCCAAGGGAACCCGCGCTTTGATTTTTTGGTATTTGCCCGCACTGTCGATGCCCATAATCACGGCCCGGCGGCCTTGCAGGTCGGTCATCACATTACCCATCACGTCTTCGGGCATTTTTACTTCCACATCCATAATGGGTTCCAGCAGTTTGGGATTGGCGTCCATAAAGGCCTTTTTGAAGGCCTGTGCGC
>JALWYR010000084.1 GCA_027003085.1 Flavobacteriales bacterium | reverse complement strand
TCAGCATAGCTGTATTGCGCATTATTTCTCCGCTTACCCAATTCATTTTCAATGAATTGAGCCGTACCTTTTGAAATTAATTGCTCGTGGATTATTGATATTCCACCAAAAGGTGTTACCTTTGAATCAGTTAGTGTAATCATTCACCTAAATTGGTGAAAATTTTTGAGACCTGCAAATGCTTGCAGGTCTTTTTTTCAGTCAGTTAGACGCTTTCACTAATTTTTACTTGTGGATTTTAGGTATCAAAAAACACTTGAATATTTTTTTATTTATACTATATTTGAAAAAATACCCTTAGCTATGAAACGAATCCTATTTTTTTTTCTGCTTCCGGGTTTTTTCATCAATGTCATTGCTCAACAATCCGGTCGATCAGACAATGAATTGCCATTTACAAAGAATGCAACTATCATTAAAACAAATCCCTTTGCGGTTTTATTTTCTCCCACTCTAATAACTTCCGAATATCGCATTATGATTGAGCGGCAAATTAGCCCTAAATCAAGTTTTCAGCTGGGTGCATCCTATATGGGAATTAATTTATTATTAGGATTTGCACTTTTAGAAATGGATGTAGAAGATATGACACAGTCGAATAAAGATTTTAATGGATTCCGGTTACAAGGGGCATATAAATATTATTTTCGATCTGGGGCACCGGAAGGTTCATATTTCGGCCCTTATTTTTCTTTTATAAAATTGTATATGAAAGATATAACTCTTGCTGATCATTCTTTATATTTTTTCAATATCGATTTTGTATATGGTTATCAGCACATATCCAAATCGGGATTTACCTATGATATTTGTATGGGGTTCGGATATAAATATAACTCGTTAATGAGTGCTTTAACAGAGGAAGCCGAAACAACATCTTTATCAAATCCCGGAGATGCATTAGTGTTTGTTACCACTTTTCCGATAAAATTGGTTTTTAATATTAATTTCGGTTACAGATTTTAGTGAATTAATAATTACAACCCACCCACAAAATCCCGCAAGTCGTCGGTGGCTTGAAGGTTCATCTGGTTTTTGAACCGGTTGAGGGCGTTATATTTTGATATTGAAAACACATCTTTTGTTTCGCTTGACTTGTTTAGCGTAACAAAATAAAAACACCGGCATCCTTTTAATGCGTAAAATCCCGGAACAATGGGTAAAGAATTTTTTGCTTCAATAATGCAAGTAATATTGTTTTCGGCAATTCCGCTTATTGTTTTTTTGGCCAAGCATAAAACTTTCAAAGGTTTTTTGAAATATATCGGTTTTGTTCCCACAACCCGTAAAGCTGTGCTATATGCGATACCCGCAAGCTTATTGTATTTTTTACCGCTACTATTGTTGGTCAAATTAAATCCGGCAATTAGGAGCATGATGTTGGAACCGTCGAGTGTAACGGGAATGTTCAGGCAAATGTCTTTAAATTTCAATACGGTTGTTATTTTGTTGATAGTTGCTGTTGTAAAAACATCCTTGGCCGAGGAAATTTTTTTCAGGGGCTTTGTGGCCAAAAGACTAATAGCCGCTTTGGGTTTTGTGAAAGGAAATTTTTTGCAAGCTACTATTTTCGGATTGGTTCATTCCCTATTATTTGCCCCGGTTTTAAAAAATATTTTTCTTTTGCTGCTGGTTTTTTCCTATCCTTTTGCGGCGGCTTACTTCATTGGCTATCTCAACGAAAAAATGGGTAATGGAAGCATCTTGCCCGGTTGGGTAATGCACGGACTGGCCAACGTTTTGGCTTACGCGATCATAGGATTTGTTATTTGATACGAAACATAAATATTCCTGTGTTTGTTTGCAATTTATTAGGCATTTTGCTTGCCGGCCGAATAATAACATATCTTTCTCGCTTGTAATTCGTATTTTTGTGCGTTAATTCCAAGTCATACAACGGATAAATGAGCAAGAAATTCCGCACCTACAATCAACTTGACCTCACGGCCACGGCCCGTGAAATAGCCGCTTTTTGGGACAAAGAAGATATTTTTCGCCGCAGTATCGAAAACCGCCCCGAAGACCGCACTTTTGTTTTCTACGAAGGGCCGCCTTCGGCCAACGGTAAGCCGGGCATCCATCACGTTTTGGGCCGCACGGTCAAGGATATGTTCAACCGCTACAAAACTATGCGTGGCTATCGCGTGCCGCGCAAAGCCGGCTGGGACACGCACGGACTTCCCGTGGAATTGGGTGTGGAAAAAGCATTGGGCATTACCAAGGAAGATATCGGTAAAAAAATATCGGTCGAGGCCTACAACGAAGCCTGCCGCCAAAGCGTGATGCGCTACACCGGCGAATGGACCGAACTCACACGGCTTATGGGCTACTGGGTGGACTTGGAACACCCTTATGTTACCTACGACCCCAAATATATGGAAACGGTGTGGTGGTTGCTCAAACAAATCTACAACCAAGGGCTCCTCTACAAGGGCTACACCATTCAACCCTACTCGCCCAAAGCCGGCACCGGACTCAGCACCCACGAACTCAACCTGCCGGGATGCTACCGCGATATTGCCGACAACACCGTAACGGCCCAATTCCGCTTAATCAAAGAAAACTTGCCTCCTTTCCTTCAAAATATCGACGGCGATATTTATTTCCTGGCCTGGACCACCACGCCCTGGACGCTGCCGTCCAACACCGCCCTGGCCGTGGGCGAAAACATCGATTACGTCCTGGTCGAAACTTTTAATCCGTATACGCACAAACATCAATTCGTTATCCTGGCCGAGGCCTTGCTTCCGCAAATATTGGACGACAAACATTTTTACCCGGTCGAAACCGAAAAACACCTGCTGGAATACGACCCGGGCGCCAAAAAAATTCCTTACCTGATACTGTCCCGTTTCAAAGGCAAAGACTTGGTCGGACTTCGTTACGAACAATTGCTGCCCTATGCACAACCCTACAAGGATGCCGACAAGGCCTTCCGGGTTATTTCGGGCGATTTTGTAACCGTCGAAAGCGGAACCGGCATTGTGCACATCGCACCCACCTTTGGTCAAGATGACGCCAACGCCGCGGCCAAGTTCGGCGTTCCGCCCCTGCTGGTCGAAGACGAAAACGGCAATCCCGTGCCGCTGGTGGATTTGCAAGGACGCTTCCGCCCCGAAATGGGCGAATTTGCCGGCCGCTATGTGCGCGACGAATACTACGACGGCGAAGAAAAGCCCGAAACCTCGGTCAATGTGGAAATCATCGTCAAGCTCAAAAAAGAAAACAAGGCCTTCAAGTCCGGCAAACACATTCACAGCTATCCGCATTGTTGGCGCACCGACAAGCCCATCCTTTATTATCCTTTGGACTCCTGGTTTATCCGCATTCCGCAAGTGCGCGAAAAAATGGTGCAACTCAACCGCCAAATCAAGTGGAAACCCGCCTCCACCGGCGAAGGCCGTTTTGCCAATTGGCTGGCCGAAGCCAAAGACTGGAACCTTTCGCGTTCACGCTACTGGGGCATCCCGTTGCCCATCTGGCGCACCGAAGATGGTCAGGAAGAAAAAGTCATCGGCTCGGTGGAAGAGTTGATAAACGAAATTCAAAGCGCCATCGATGCCGGGGTAATGGACCATAACCCCTACGAAGGTTTTGTGCCCGGCGATTATTCCGACGAAAACTACGCCCGCATCGATTTGCACAAGCATATTGTGGACAAAATCGTGTTGGTGTCGGAGAGTGGAAAACCTATGTATCGCGAACCCGATTTGATCGATGTTTGGTTCGATTCGGGCTCTATGCCCTATGCCCAATGGCATTACCCGTTCGAAAACCGCGAAAAAATCGACCAAGGCCGCTTTTTCCCCGCCGACTTTATCGCCGAAGGCGTGGACCAAACCCGCGGATGGTTCTACACCCTCCACGCCATTGCCACGATGATTTCGGGCTCCGTGGCTTACAAAACGGTGATTTCCAACGGACTGGTGCTCGACGCCAAAGGCCAAAAAATGTCCAAACGCATTGGCAATACGGTCGATCCTTTCGAAGCCCTCGAAAAATACGGCCCCGACACCATCCGCTGGTATATGATTTGGAACAGCAACCCGTGGGATAACCTCAAATTCGACTTCAAAACCGTGCAGGAAGTTTTGCGCAAGTTTTTCGGCACACTCTACAATACCTACGGATTCTTCGCCCTCTATGCCAATGTGGACGGATTTACCTATGCCGAAGACGATATACCTTTCGACCAACGCCCCGAACTGGATCGTTGGATTCTGTCGGGCTTGCAAAGCTTGACCCGCAAGGTCATCGACTTGCTCGACGACTACGAACCCACACGTGCTGCCAAGGCCATCCAAAGTTTTGTGATCAACGATGTGAGCAACTGGTATGTGCGGCTCAGCCGTCGCCGTTTCTGGAAAGGCGAATACGGGCCCGACAAAATTTCGGCCTACCAAACCCTTTACACCGTGCTCGAAACCGTAGCACGACTTATGGCGCCCTTGGCACCCTTCTATGCCGACCGGATTTGGAAAGACCTGAACGAAGTAACCGGCAAATCCAAGGAAATTTCGGTTCATTTGGCCGATTTTCCCCGGCCCAACACCGCTTGGATCGATGATGCACTGGAACGACGAATGCGATTGGCCCAAACCGTGGCCTCGCTGGCGTTGTCGATTCGCAAAAAGGAAAAAATCAAGGTGCGGCAACCGCTCCAAAAAATTATGATCCCCGTTTTCGACAATCAAATGCGCGACGACCTGCAAAAGGTCCACGATTTGATTCTTTCCGAAATCAACGTGAAAGAATTGCAGATTTTGGACGAAGACAACGATATGCTGTCCAAACAGGTTAAGCCCGATTTCAAAAAACTGGGCCCCAAACACGGCAAACAACTCAAAGCCGTTTTGGCAGCCATTGCCGCCCTCACCGACGACCAAATCCGCCGGCTCGAAAAAGGGCAAAGCATTCAGCTCCCGCTGCCCGATGGGCAAAATGTGGAACTCCTGCCCGATGAAGTCATTATTTCGGCCAAGGAAATCAAAGGTTGGAAAATCGCTTCGGAAGGCAATGTTACCGTAGCACTCGATGTTACGCTTACGCCCGGATTGGAACGCGAGGGCTGGGCCCGCGAATTGGTCAACCGCATCCAAAACCTGCGCAAAAATGCCGGTTTTGACGTTACCGACCGCATTCGCATCTATTTACCCGACGATGCCCGCATCAAGGAAATGCTGAGCGACACGGCCGATTACGTGATGTGCGAAACTTTGGCCGAAAACCTTATCTTTGACAACGAAAAATCACGCAAAGGCGAAACCGTGGACGTCAACGGTCAATCCTTGACCGTGGCGGTGGAAAAAATTGCCTGAGCGACCAAAAACCGGATACGATGAGCGACAAAAACGAAACCCGTAAAACCCGTTACTCGGACGCCGAACTCGAAGAATTCCGCAAAATCATTCTCGAAAAACTCGAACGCACCGAATACGACCTGAAAATTCTTCGCGAAATGCTCGACTCCAACGACATTTCGCAAACCAAAATCCTTTCGTTCGAAGACAGCGCCTATGCCGCACAGCGCGACAAAACCATCTACCTGATCAACCGGCTCGAACGTTTTCGCAACGACCTTAAACGCGCCCTGATTCGCATCGACAACAAAACCTACGGTATTTGCCGCGAAACGGGCAAACTCATCAGCAAGGAACGCCTGCGTGCCGTGCCCCACACCACGCTGAGCATCGAGGCCAAGAAAAACCGCGACAAAGGCAGGCGCTGATGAACTGGAAAAAATCGCTGGCCCTGGTTTTGGCCGTGTTAATCCTCGACCAAGCCGTCAAAATCTATGTCAAAACCCATTTCCTGCCCGGCGAATCCTATCCCGTAACCTCTTGGTTCCAAATTCTTTTTGTGGAAAACAACGGGATTGCTTTCGGGCTTGAATTCGGCAATGCCTGGGGCAAGCTTTTCCTTACGCTTTTCCGCTTGGTGGCCGTGGTGTTTATCTTTATTTGGTTGCGCAACGCCCTGCGCAATCACAACACGCTTTTGGCTGTGGCTGTCAGTTTAATTTTGGCCGGCGCTTTGGGCAACATTATCGATTCGGTGTTCTACGGCAAGATTTTTTCGGCCGGCGGCTTTCACGAAACGGCCCGGTTATTTCCACCCGAAGGCGGCTACGGGAGTTGGTTCAAGGGCCGCGTGGTGGATATGCTTTATTTCCCGCTGTTCGACGTCCGCCTTCCCGATTGGTTCCCTGTATATGGCGGCCGGCAATTCACCTTTTTCAATGCCATTTTCAACCTGGCCGATGCATCGATAACCATTGGCGTGCTACTGATTTTATTGTTCAACAAGCGTATTTTTACCAAGAAATAGTTTCGGGCGCCCGGCTTCCGGCGTTCGGGGCGCCGCCGGCGGGCGAAGCCCGCGACGGCTTGCCGAAGGCAACCCGTCAGCGCCTCCGGCGCTGCGGCGGCGCCACGGCAAGCACTTCGTCCGGCAGAGCGTCCTCCTGCTTGCCGTTCCTCACGCGGAAGCCGCCGCGTGCTCCGCTCAAACGGGCCGGCTGCCCGCACCGGCATTTCAAGGGCCGCGGTGCGTGGGGCTTCCTGCTGGTCGCCTCGTATGTTTGTAGCATGAAAAATTTTATAATTTTGTTTACATCCGAAACAAAAGGGAAAGAAGGTAAGGACCCCGGTCGACCAGGTACGTTTAACGATACCGTGGCGGAGAAATTTATC
>JALWYR010000083.1 GCA_027003085.1 Flavobacteriales bacterium | reverse complement strand
CGTTTATTTGGCGCCCCCCAATAATATTGGCGGTTTACGGGCCACGGGCAAGGACTATCCCTATGTGATTCCGTTTGTGGCCACGGACGAAACCTTCTTTGTCCAATTCGACGACCTGGAAGGCGACGAAAAAAATTATTACTACCGCATCCGTCGCTTCGATGAAAACTGGCATCCGTCGGATTTGCTTCCGCAAGAATATATCGACGGATACGACAGCGATATGATTCAAAACCAGGAAAACAGCAGGGCCACTACGGTAAGCTATACGCATTATTCCTTCAAAATTCCTAACGAAAATACCCGCATCAAACTTTCGGGAAATTATTTGATTGAAATTTTGGACGAAGACGAAAATCCCGTGTTCAATATTCCGCTGGTGGTTTACGAGCACACGGTCAATGTGGCCGTGCAGGCCCGGCGAACCAACGATCCGGCTACCTTGACCACGCATCATTTTATCGAATTTTCGATTTTTCCCAACGGCCTGCAACCGTTAAATCCCGCCACCGACTTGCGGGTGATCTTGTTACGAAACGAAAACCTGTTCGATGCGCGTGTGTTCGGTAATCCTACCTTTGTGTTGCCCAACGAATTGCGATATCGCGAACCTGCGCGAGCCACGCTGTTGGCCGGCAATGAATTCCTTTCGTTCGAAAGCCGCGATTTGCGGGGCTACAACCGCGGCGTGGCCGCAAGCGAGTTGAAGGAGTTTTACGAATTTTACTTGCCCGTATATTTTCCGCGCCGCAATTATTTGGAATTGCACGATATCGACGGTTCGTTTTTGTTCGACAGCTTTCAGGGGCGCGACAACAAGGATTTGGAAAGCGATTATGTGCGCGTGCATTTCCGGTTGAACAAATCCGCCTTGCCTGACAATGGAAAGGCCTATGTGGTGGGCCGGTGGAACAATTGGCAAACCACGGAACGCTACCGCTTAAAGCCCGTGGAGGGCGAAAATTTTGCCGAAACCGTGATACCGCTCAAACAGGGCTATTATGATTACTACTACGTAGGACGCAAGCCGGACGGAAGTATCGATTGGACGGCTGTTACGCCTTCTTTCTACGAAACCGAAAACCGCTACACGGTGTTGGTTTACTACCGGCCGCCCGGTGCGCGCTACACACGCGTTGTTGGCTTGGGCCAAGCCGTTTCCAAACCCTTGAAGTGATGAAGCGCAAGCGGATTTTGTTGCTTTCCGACACCCACGGCACCTTCGATAATTTTATCGAAAAATATGCCCGCCAAGCCGATGAAATTTGGCACGCCGGCGACATCGGAAATATGGAAGTGCTTGAAAAATTAGAGGCCTTGGCTCCGGTGCGGGCCGTTTACGGCAATATCGATGGCCACCGCTTGCGTTTGGCCGTGCCCGAATACCTTTTTTGGGAGGATGGAAACCAAAAGTTCCTATTGCTTCACATTGGCGGCTATCCCGGGCGATACAGCCCGCGAGCCAAAGAATTGTTGGCCCGTTTCCGGCCCACGGTGTTTATGGCCGGTCATTCACACATCCTCAAAGTGATGCCCGACAAAGGCCGCAACCTGTTGTTTATGAATCCGGGCGCGGCGGGCCTGTCGGGATTTCACAAGCAACGCACTATGCTACGTTTCGTGCTCGACGATGGCGGTCTGCACGATTTGGAAGTGATCGAACGTCCGCGGCGCCGGGAAATTTTGTAAATTTACCCGAGATAATAATCCGTAGTAAAATATCTATGCTTCGTTTTATATTAATTGTAGTAATTATTTACCTGGTATTGCGACTGCTGGGACGTATTTTGGCGCCTTTGATGATCGACCGGATGATGCAAAAAGCCCAAAAACGTTTCGAGGAGCAGTTCCAAAATCCTTACTACAAACCCAAGGAAAACACCGAGCCCGGTAAAACCTACATTACCCGCAAAGGGCCGCACG
>JALWYR010000082.1 GCA_027003085.1 Flavobacteriales bacterium | reverse complement strand
CCTGCGGCGCCCCGAACGCAGGCGCCCGGGCGCCCAAAAAAAATCAAATTTCTTTCTCCACGTTGTATAATCCCGACCGGCTACCTTGTTGTAAAATCAATTCGCCTATAAAGCCCGCCAGGAAAAACTGGCTGCCCAAAAGCATGGAGGCCACCGAAATATAAAACCACGGACGGTCGGTTACCAAATGGGTGGGCAAGCCGTGCCAGAGCTTGTAGGCCTTGATGCCTAAAATCACCGCCACGGCCACAAAACCCACAAAAAACATCAAAAGACCCAAGCCGCCGAACAAATACATGGGTCGCTTGGCAAAGCGCATGTGAAACCATAGCGTAATCAAGTCTAAAACACCCTTGATGAAGCGGTCCGACCCGAACTTGGTGCGGCCGTATTTGCGGGCATGATGTATCACGGGCTTTTCGCCTATGCGTCCGAAACCGGCCTGCTTGGCCAGGAACGGAATGTAGCGGTGCATTTCGCCATAGACGCGGATGTTGTCGATAACCTCGCGGCGGTAGGCCTTCAACCCGCAATTGAAATCGTGCAAGCGGATGCCCGAAACCTTGCGCGCCGCCCAGTTGAACAGTTTGGACGGCAGGTTTTTGGTCAGCACGGGGTCTTTGCGTTTTTGCTTCCAGCACGAAACCAAATCCAGGTTTTCGTTCGTAAGTTTTTGCACCAGCCCGGGAATTTCGGCCGGTTCGTCTTGTAAATCGGCATCCATAGTGATAATCACATCGCCCTTGGCCCGGCGGAAGCCCGCATCCAAGGCCTGCGATTTGCCGTAATTGCGGCGGAATTTGATGCCGTGCACGTGTTTGTCGCGGGCGGCCAGGTCTTCGATAATGGCCCAGGAACCGTCCGTGCTGCCGTCGTCTACAAAAATAATTTCATAATCGTAGTGCGGGCTTAGCGCCTCGACCAATCGTTGATGCAGTTCGGGCAAAGACTCGGCTTCGTTGAGCAAAGGGATGACCACCGAAATTTTCATCGGGCCGGTTCTTGGTCTTTAAGCATAAAGGCCGAAGTAAGTCCGGCCAACAGGGCGATAAAACTTTGTCCGAGGATGGGCCCCACTAGCAGATAATAAGGAAATCCGGCCCTGAATTTGGCAATTTCTTCCTCGATTTTGTTGGGTTGATTCTGGAATTGAGGCAATTTTTCCAGCGCTTCGCGTTGATGTTCCATCACTTTGTCGATGGCCTCGGGGCTGATAACGTAGTAATACAAATACATGTAGGCGCTAATAATAAGTCCGGAAATAACGCCTATGTATAATGCCAGCAAAATACCGTCGCGCATCGACAGGGAACCGTAAACCACTTTGAATTTTTTAATGCCGTAATACACCGTAAAGGCCGCCGCCACATAGGTGCCGATGGAAATAACCGAAACCAAAGCCCGGTTGCCGGCAAAGACATTGTTCAACACAAAGCCCACCACGCCGATAATGGCCATAATGCTTCCGTAGTTTAGCGCAATGCGTAAAAGTTTTTTGTGTGGTATGGGTGATTTTATTTTTCGGTTCATGATGGATCAACTTTTATAATGCAACAAATTTAATCATTTTTTCCGGGGTGGTTTGGCCGAAAAGTCTTACTTTTGGAATGGCTGATAAATCCGGTTTTATGCAGCACAAAAAAAATAATCGAGGGAAATTAATCGTTTTTTCGGCGCCTTCGGGCAGCGGGAAAACCACTTTGGTGCATCGCTTGATGAAAAATCCCCGGCTAAATCTGGCCTTTTCGGTTTCGGCCACATCGCGGCCCAAGCGCGACTACGAGGAACACGGCAGGCATTATTATTTCCTTACGCCGGACGAATTCAAAAAGAAAATAGCCGAAAATGCTTTTGTGGAATGGGAGGAAGTGTATCCCGATCATTTTTACGGAACTTTGCGCAGCGAAGTGGAACGCCTGCTTTCCGAGGGAAAAAACGTGATTTTCGATATCGATGTCAAAGGCGGAATGAACATCAAAAAATATTTTCCCGGCCGCACTTTGTCCGTATTTGTTCAAGCGCCGTCCGTCGAAGAATTGGAAAAGCGGCTGCGCAGCCGCAACACCGAATCCGAGGACAAAATCCGGCTCCGGTTGGCCAAGGCCCGCGAAGAAATGCAATATGCGCCGCAATTCGACATCATAGTTATCAACCGTGATTTGGACGAAGCCGAGCGGGAATTGACGCGGATATTGGAAGATTTTTTGAGTAAGGAATAATTTTTTCATGGCAAACGTTCGTTGGAAAAAAAAGTTTTTGATTATTCAAAAAAAAACTCCGTGCAACGCTGTGCCGTACTTTGCGAAACGCTGTGGTTAAAATTTTTATAAACCACAGAGGGCACAGAGTAAATTTTCACAGAGTAACACAGAGGGGAAATTCCTATATGAATACGCCGGGTTGCCAAGTAGCAATATCCTTCAATGTTTACAGTAGCGGAAAGAAAAAACTCCGTGCAACTCTGTGCCGTACTCTGTGCGACTCTGAGGTTAAATTTTTATAAACCACAGAGGACACAGAGTTATATTTCACAGAGTAGCACAGAGGAAATAATATTTACCAGGTATAATTATTTTCCTCTAATAAAACTGTGAGAAAAAATATCGTATGTTTGTATGCGTATTGTTAAAGGAATGGACAAGTTAAATGAATTATCCGCTAGGATTTTAGGTTGTGCTTTTGAGGTTCATTCAGCACTGGGCCCCGGATTATTGGAAAGTGCATATGAAGAATGTTTGTTTTATGAATTACAACAAACTGGGCTAAATGTAGAAAGACAAAAAAGCATGCCACTGGTGTATAAAGATGTAAATTTGGATGCGGGTTACCGGGTGGATTTATTAGTGGAAAATAGTATTGTTATTGAAATTAAATCTGTTGATGCTTTGAATGATGTTCATGTCGCACAAACGCTTACATATCTTAAATTATCAGGATGTAAATTGGGACTTTTAATAAATTTCAATGTTAAATCGTTAAAACAGGGTATTAAGCGATTAATAATTTAGTTATGGCAAAGTATAAAAACTCCGTGCGACTCTGTGCCGGACTCCGTGTAACTCTGTGGTTAAATTAAATGGAACAAACCACAGAGGACACAGAGTTAATATTCACAGAGTAACACAGAGGGATGATTTTTTGCAAGATTAGGCCGGGTTGCAAAATAGCAATGGCCTTCAATGTTTACAGTAGCGGAAAGGAAAAAACTCCGTGCGACTCTGTGCCGTACTCTGTGCGACTCTGTGGTTAAATTTAAAAGAATAAACCACAGAGGACACAGAGTAAATTTTCACAGAGTAACACAGAGGGGAAATTCCTATATGAATACGCCGGGTTGCCAAGTAGCAATATCCTTCAATGTTTTCAGTAGCGGAAAGAAAAAAACTCTGCGCGACTCTGTGCCGTACTCTGTGTAACTCTGTGGTTAAATTAAATGAAGTTACGGATTAATTTCTATCTCCTTAACCATATCGTAAACTTTCCGGAATATTTTTTCATCGACTTCGGTAAAATCCAAGTTGCGTCGCCCATAGACAATTCGCGCGGTTTGCAGGGCTTGGTTCAGGTCGTAGTCGTGATTGAATCCGGCTCCGCCCCAATTGAAGGACGACACGAATTTGGGCGGGAAATCCCGCGTAAAAATATTGGCGCAAACGCCCACCACGGTTCCGGTATTGAACGAAGTGTTGATGGCGCATTTGCTATGGTCGCCCATGATCATGCCCAGAAACATCCGTCCGGTATTTTCCGGGCCACCTGAACCAATGTTCCACATCTTGATTTCGGAATAATTGTTTTTGAGGTTCGAATTGGAACTCCCGGCGCCGAAATTGCACCAGTTTCCCACCACCGAATCGCCCAGAAAACCGTCGTGGCCTTTGTTGGCATAACCTTGGAAAAGCACGTTTTTGATTTCGCCACCCACCTTTGTCCAAGGCCCCAATGTGGTGCCGTTATAAATGCGCGTGCCGGCCTTGACCATGCTACCGTTTAATATGGCCGCGGGCCCTTTGACAAAACTTCCCGGCAAGATTTTAACGTCGTCGTCCAGGAATACGGGGCCTTCGGTCAGGTCGAAAATGGCATTGTGGATTTGTTGGCTTCCGCGGATGAATACGGGATGTTTGCCAAAGCATTCGACGCCTTCGGGGCAAGGGACGGCTTGCGGTTGTAGCAGTGCCAAATCCGCGGAGATTTCGTCTTGATTGAGCAATACCAAATCATAAGTACGCCGGACGGATTTGTAGGGAGCGGTATAAATAATGCGATCTTGGATGCCATCCAAAGCCCCGTAAAGTTCATCCAAATCGGCAAACATTTGTCCTTTTTCGAGCCGGAAACCCAAAAGCCGGTTTTGCGGGTCCACAAGCCGGATTTGCGGTGGTAGATTTTCCAGGGTGCGTGCCAGTGCGGGGTCGGGCAGGATATGGTCGGGAATAAAGAGCGTGGCGGTTTTACGCCGCCCGTATTTTTCCATCAAATAGGCGCGGGTAATCATCCCTGCGGGATTGTTAAAAATTCGTTCCCATTTTTGTTGTATCGTCAATATGCCGGATATTATGTTAGAAATAGGTTTAAAATAAGTTAGAGGTAAATTAAATTTCCATTGCTTCTTTTCTTCAAATAGCAAAAAATCCCGTTTCATAACCCTTTATTTGTTTACAAAAGTATCGATTTTTCATATCTTTGAAAAAATTTTTGGATATGTGTGGAATTGTGGGTTATTTGGGCGCAGGAAACGCCGTTCCCGTGTTGCTTAACGGACTCAAACGTTTGGAATACCGCGGCTACGACAGCGCCGGATTGGCATTGGCAACCGGCGAAGCTTTGCAAGTGATCAAAAGCAAAGGTAAAGTGGCCGATTTGGAAGCCATGCTGCCTCCGGAGTTGTCGGCATCCACGGGCATTGCCCATACGCGTTGGGCCACCCATGGCGAACCCAACACGGTCAATGCGCACCCGCACTTGTCGCCCTCGGGGCGCTTGGCCATTGTGCACAACGGCATCATTGAAAACTACAATGTGTTGAAGGAATATTTGCTCCAAAAAGGCCATGTTTTCCGTAGCGAAACCGATACCGAAGTTCTGATTCATTTTATCGAAGACATTTACCGCAGTTCGGCATCGTCGCTACCCGAAGCCGTACAAATGGCCTTGCGGCGTGTGGTGGGGGCCTATGCCATTGCCGTCATTTCGGCCGATGAACCCGGCACTATGGTTGTGGCGCGCAAAGGAAGTCCGTTGGTCATCGGCGTGGCTGCCAACGGCGATTTTATCGTGGGTTCCGATGCCGCTCCCTTGGTGGAGCACACCAAGACGGTTTACTATATGGACGAAAACGAAATTGCTTATCTGCAACGCGGAAAACCCATGGAAGTGCGCACCCTGGACGACCGGCCCGTTTCGCCCAAACTGACCGAATTGGATCTGAGCATCGAGGCCTTGGAAAAAGAGGGTTATCCGCATTTTATGCTCAAAGAAATTTACGAACAACCCCGTTCGGTGCACGACAGTATGCGCGGGCGTTTGTTGCCCGGCAAAGGGATGGTCAAATTGGGCGGCATACAGGCCTACGAAAATCATTTGCTCGAAAGCCGGCGCATCATTATGGTGGGTTGCGGCACTTCGTGGCATGCCGGATTGGTGGGCGAATATTTGTTCGAGGAACTGGCCCGCATTCCGGTGGAAGTTGAATACGGTTCGGAGTTTCGTTACCGCAATCCCATCATCGGGCCGGGTGATGTGGTGATAGGCATTTCCCAATCGGGCGAAACGGCCGACACCCTGGCCGGCCTGCGTTTGGCCAAGGAAAAGGGCGCTTTGCTGTTGGGCATTTGCAATGTGGTGGGTTCGTCCATAGCGCGCGAAACCCATGCGGGCATCTACACCCATGCCGGACCCGAAATCGGCGTAGCGTCCACCAAGGCCTTCACGGCCCAGGTAACAGTGCTCACGCTGATGGCGCTGCGTTTGGGCATGCTCAAAGGAACCGTGTCCGAACAGCGGGCGCGCGCTCTGATGCGCGAACTGGACCAGGTGCCCGAACTTATCGAAAAGGTGCTGCAATCGGATTTGCTCATTCAGCAAATTGCGCGGCAGTATCAACAGGCCAAAAACTTTCTTTATCTGGGCCGCGGCATCAATTTTCCGGTGGCTTTGGAAGGCGCCCTCAAACTGAAAGAAATATCCTACATCCACGCCGAGGGCTATCCGGCTGCCGAAATGAAGCACGGCCCCATTGCTTTGATCGACGAAAATATGCCCGTGGTGGTCATTGCCACGCGCAAGGGAAATTACGACAAAATCGTTTCCAACATCATGGAAATCAAGGCGCGGAACGGTAAAATCATTTCCATTGTCAGCGAAGGCGACACACAAGTAAAGGCCCTGTCCGACCATACGATCGAAATTCCGCAAACCGACGAAATGCTCACGCCCTTGCTGGCCACCGTGCCTTTGCAACTCCTGGCCTACCATATTGCCGTGGGCCTGGGACGCGATGTGGACAAACCCCGCAATTTGGCCAAGTCGGTAACGGTGGAGTAAAGCAAATTTCCGCTATCTTTATGCTAAAATCTGCGGTATGCCCTTCCGTTGGATAGCGGACAACGAACCCTTGCCTTCGCCCCGGGAGGCCGACGATACGGGCATTGTGGCCGTGGGCGGACGTTTAGACACCGGGCGGCTTGTCGAGGCCTACACCCAAGGCATTTTTCCGTGGTTCAATCCGGGCGAACCG
>JALWYR010000081.1 GCA_027003085.1 Flavobacteriales bacterium | reverse complement strand
GCGGAACAAGACAAGGCGCGGCTCCGGCGCCGGCACCCGGAAGCCGAAGGCTTGTGGAGCCGTGGAGAAGCCCGAAGGGCTTCGGAACCCGATAAAAATGTGTATTTACCCGCAATTTTTCATCCGAAATGACTAAATTTGAAACAAAACCAAAAGTTATAGCCATGCAAACCGAAAATATTCGTAAAGTGGCCGTGGTGGGCGCAGGAACCATGGGAAACGGTATTGCCCACGTATTTGCACAGACAGGCCACGAAGTTCACTTGATCGATGTGTCGAAATCGGCTCTGGAACGGGCCGTGGAAACCATCCGCAAAAACCTGATGCGCTTACTCAACAAGGAAAAAATCGACGAACAAACCAAGGAGCAAACTTTGCATAATATCCACACCTTCGACAACCTGTTTGAAGGCGCCAAGGACGTGGATTTTGTGGTGGAAGCGGCTACCGAAAATCCCGAAATCAAGTTTAAAATTTTCCGGGATTTGGACCAAATTACCCGTCCCGAAGTGATTTTGGCCACCAACACTTCGTCCATATCCATCACACGAATTGCCCGCCAAACAAACCGGCCCGATAAAGTAATAGGGATGCACTTTATGAATCCCGTGCCCATTATGAAGCTGGTGGAAGTGATTTCAGGTTATTCCACGAGCACGGCTACTTTGGACACGGTGATTGCGCTGTCGGAAAAATTGGGTAAAGTTCCGGTGAGCGTGAGTGATTATCCCGGTTTTGTGGCCAACCGCATCCTGATGCCTATGATCAATGAAGCTATCGAAGCGCTGCAAACGGGTGTGGCCGGCGTGAAAGAAATCGATACGGTGCTCAAATTGGGCGCCAATTTTCCGATGGGCCCGCTTCAATTGGCCGATTTTATCGGGTTGGACGTTTGCTTGGCCATCCTAAACGTGATGTATGAAGGTTTCAAAGATCCTAAATATGCACCCAATCCTTTGCTGGTCAATATGGTGGAGGCCGGAAAATTGGGCGTTAAGTCGGGCGAAGGATTTTATGATTATTCCGAAAGCCGCAAGGCCGAAAAGGTGGCCAAGGCGTTTTTACGCTAATCCATTGTTCGATAAGTAAGCGACCTGGGCCGTTCCGGAACTGTGCCGGAACGGCTTCGGTTTATTTTTTGACCAACCGGAAATAACGTTGCTGATCCTTGATTCGGATTCCGATTTGATAGACACCCGCCGGCAGGTTTTTTAGCATAATCATATGCGAAGTGCGGGCGTGTCCGTGCAGAATTTCATTACCGTTGAGGTCAAAAAGGGTGTAATGGTATTCGTTTTGAAAACCCGGGTCGATAATCGTGAATTCACTGGCCGGATTGGGATACAGTCGCACTTGGTTCAAGAATGATTTTTCGGTGGATAAGTTGTCAATGACTCCGTCGCCATTGGCATCGTCGCAATAGGCCTGCAATTTCCAAATATCGGGGTCACCCCAAGTGCCCGGACGGTCTTCGGCGCAGCGATATAAAAACATCGTGTCGGGCCGCACCGTTACATAGTAATCCGTAACTGCCAAATCGGGCAGCATACCCATATTTTTTTGTTCAGAGCTTCCGTTACCCAGGGCTATATTGCGAGCGGCCGGATTGTTTTCAAATACCAAATCGGCCAAGGCGTGGAACAGGCGATTGGGTCCGTAAACATCAAGCCGGTCATAAGGGTCGTAGCGTCCGTCTATCAGGTCGGTGTAGCAAAAACGGTGATTGGCCTGGTAAAAAAAGGTATATCCGTTGTAGGTATATTGATGTGCAGTAACGGTGTCGGAAAACACGGTGATATAATCCTTGTCGGCATCGGGAATATTGATGAGTTCATACACAGCGCGGGTGGCCCGGGGGTCGGTATTGTAGCGGTCGGTTCCCAAATGCCAATCATCGTAGCTCTGCAAGATAAGGAGTTTAACACCGGGCGGATAGTTACGCAAATCATTGTCGGTTACCAGAAACGAAAGCCAAGGTGCAAAAGTCATAATGAAACGTCCGTTGGCCCCCCAATTACGGCCGTTGGGGTCGAAAATGTGCGTGCCAAGCCAAATGGTTGAGCCCCCGCCGTAGGAATGACCCATAAGGGCTACGCGGCTTGTGTCAATCCACTGGCCGTAGGTGGAAACGGCCAAATCCATCATATCCAATGAGTTTTGATAGCTTTGATGGATATTTCCGGGATTTTCGTTGTAGATATTGACCAAATTATATCCCAAGCTTGCCACATACTTGAAAAACCGCTCATAGGATGCATAAGTTTGACCCCAGCCCGAAATATAGAAAATAGTGGGCCTTGGCATTGCGTTTGTGTCGGGATGATAAAAGGTAATGGTTCCTTTTCCGCTAACATCCAAGCCGGGTTCCCTAACATAGTCATATGAACCCCAACTCCCATAGCCGTTGGTGATACCGCCGCTTTGATCGAAAAGTTCGTTGTAAAGGTTTTGGGCATTTAGCGAAATGTTTACCCATAGTATGGAAAGCAATAAATGAATAAATCGCATCTTAATATAAATTTTGTAGCAAGTTATAAAAAACAAAACAACCGCCCGGGAAGGCGGTTGTATAATTTTGGAAAAATTAAATGCCTATTTTTTAGCGGCCTCTTTGGCGGCTTTGGCAGCCTCTTGCGCGGCGCGAATAGCGGCACGGGACATTTTGATTTGCACCACCACCACATTGTCGGGGTGGAGGATTTTGTAATGGTCGTTGCGCAAATCGGCCACGTAGACCTTATCGCCCAAATCCAATTTGGAAATGTCCACATCCACATAATCCGGGAGTTGGGCCGGCAATGTGCGTACTTTCAGTTTGCGTTCGTTGAAAAAGAGTTTACCGCCTTTGACCACACCCGGCGAAACGCCGTGAGTTTTGACAGGTACGGTTACGGTTACCTCCTTGTCGGGATACAAACGGTAGAAATCCACATGAAGAATGCGGTCGGTAACGGGGTGGAATTGCACATCGCGCATAACGGCTTCGTGTTTGGAGCCATCGTCCAGTTCAATCACTACGGTATGCGTATCCGGAGTGTAAACCAGCTTGTTGAACTCGCGTTCGTCGGCCGAAAAATGCATGGGTTCGTCGCCTCCGTATAATACGCAAGGGACTCTTCCAGCATTACGTAGGGCTTTGGATGCGGCCTTGCCCACGCTTTCTCTTTTAGAGCCTTTGATCGTTAGTGATTTCATTTGACTTTATCGTTTAGTGTTACATGATGAATTTCTTGCTGATGGATTGATGCGAATGGATGTTGTGCATCACATCGGCAAATAACGGGGCGCAAGTTAATACTTTTATTTTATCCGGCAAAGCGGCGTGGGGAATACTGTCGGTTACCACCAGTTCGGTAAGCGGCGATTCCTGGATTCTTTGCTTGGCGTTGCCCGAAAGGATGGCGTGGGTAATGACGGCCCGGACACTATGGGCGCCCTTTTCGATCATCATTTGAGCCGCCTTGCCCAACGTGCCGGCCGTGTCCACCAAATCGTCCACCAAAACCACATTTTTGCCTTTTACATCGCCAATGATTTCCATGTAGGAAACTTCGTTGGCCCGCAGCCGTTGCTTGTAGCTGATAACCACATCGGCTTTGAGGTATTTGGCATAGGCATGGGCCCGTTTGGCACCACCCATATCGGGCGAAGCAATGACCAGGTTGTCCAAATGCAAACTTTCGATATACGGAATAAAGAAGCTGCTCGAATATAGATGATCCACCGGAATTTCGAAAAATCCCTGAATGGCGTCGGCGTGCAAGTCCATGGTTACCATACGCGAAGCACCGGCGGTTTCCAGCATGGAAGCCACCAGCTTGGCGCCAATGGGCACGCGGGGTTCGTCTTTGCGGTCTTGCCGGGCCCAACCGAAGTAGGGAATCACGGCATTGATATACTGGGCCGAAGCCCGCTTGGCCGCATCGATCATCAGGAGCATTTCCATCAGGTTGTCGGTGGGTGCAAAAGTGGAACCGATGATAAACACGCGTTTTCCGCGTATGGATTCTTTGAACGAAGGACGAAATTCACCGTCGGCAAAGCGTTGGATTTCCACTTGGCCTAACGGAACACCGTAATGGTCGGCAATTTTACGGGCCAACTCCAAGCTCTGGGAGCAAGCAAAGAGTTTGGCCTCGGCACCGGAATAGGGCATGGGATTGGGATTTTAGGACGTTCAAAGTTAATTATTTTTCGAGCGGGATAAAACCCGGCGAATTCCTTCACCAATCACACGAACTCCCGCTTCGATATCTTGGGGATCCACATTGGAATATGCCAAGCGGAATCGCCCGGGCGAACGGCGTGCCGGGTCGAAAGATTTGCCCAGAACAAACACCACATTATTCTCCAAGGCATAATCCAAAACTTTTTGGGCATTGGCGCCTTGGGGTAGTTCCAGCCAAACATAAAATCCGCCTTTGGGCCGCACATATTTCACTTCGGGCGGAAAATATTTTTCGATGGCTTCCAGCGTAATGTCGCGTCGCAGGCGGTATTCGGGCCGGATGCGTTCCAGGTAGGGCTCCAAATACCCTTCACGCATAAAGGCATTGGCGATTACTTGCGAAAGGTTGGGGCTGCATGCGTCCAAACTTTGTTTCAAAATTTCGGCTTTGGGAAACACCTCTTTGGGCACCACCATCCAGCCCAGCCGGAAACCGGGGCCAAGGATTTTGGAGAAGGAACCCACGTAGATGATTTGCCGTTTCAATTCCTTGGGAGCCATGGATAGTATGGGTTCGGTAAGCGGCCGGTCGGCCGGGTCGAACCAGAGTTCGTTGTAGGGGTCATCCTCCAATAACACAAGTTTGTGTTCGCGAATAAAATCCAAAATCGCAAGGCGTCGCTCCTTGGCGTAAATCAATCCGGCAGGATTGTGGAAGTTGGGAATAATGTATAAAAACTTCACTTTTTCGCCTTGGCGTGTAACGCGACGGTAAACTTTTTCCAGTTCATTCACACGAATACCGTCGCTGTCCATCGGAATGCCGTGGGGGTGGGCTTTGAAACTTTTGAATAACGTCAAGGAGCCGATAAAACTGGGATTTTCGGTCAGGATGGTGTCGCCCGGGTCGGCAAAAAGGTGCGAAACAATATAGATGGCTTGCAACGAACCGGTGGTTATCAATAGTTCATGCTCCGAAAAATCGATGCCTTTGCTTTCCATATATTTTTTTAGGGCCTCGATCAAGGGCGGATAGCCTTGGGTTGGGCCGTATTGGAACGAAATTTCTTTTTCGCTGCGCGGAAGATGATGGTATATTTTCTCCACTTCGTCCACCGGAAAAAGATGATTGTTGGGCATGCCGCCCGCAAACGAAATAAATCCGGGACGGATGGCATATTTCATCAAATCCCGGATGTCGGACGAATGTAAAAAATGAATGGAATGGGCAAATGGATATGTAAATTTAGTGGAATTCATCGACTTGGTGTTTGCCATTAAGATAAGGCGATTTTGTCAAGCAAACTATGATTTTGGGCATAGAAACAATTATGCATGTCTACAATTCCAATCCTTCGGGCCAATCGACGATTTGTGCCTTCCAAACCCGTGACAGGGCTTCGCGCAAGCCTTGTTCCACTGTGTGGCGTGGCGGCGTATAACCCAATTCACGCTCCAATGAGGTAACACCTTTGCCCCGGATACCACAGGGAATAATGCGATCAAAATAACGCAAATCGGGATTCAGGTTCAGGGCAAATCCGTGCATGGTTACCCACCGGCTTGTGCGCACACCGATGGCACAAATTTTACGGGCCTTTGGAGTGCCCACGTCCAGCCAAACACCTGTTTCGCCTTGGCTGCGTTCGCCCTTCAAACCGTAGGTTTGAAGCACATCGATAACGGCCTGTTCCAGTAGCCGGATATAACCCATGATTTCCAAGCCGAAATTATCCAGGTCAATAATGGGATAGCCCACGATTTGTCCCGGACCGTGGTAGGTAATGTCGCCGCCGCGGTCGGTGGGTATAAACCGGGCGCCCAAACGCCGTAGTTCGCCGGGCGAAGCCAAAAGGTGTTCCTGTTTTCCGCTTTTGCCCAAGGTGTAAACATGCGGATGTTCGGTAAAAATCAAAAAATTGGGTGTGGGTTCATTCAATCCTTCGCGTTTGTTGCGGATTTTGATTTGTTTGATATGCTCAAACAGCCGGGTTTGCCGCCGGTGGGCTTCGTCGTAGTCCGTCAGGTGCCAGTGGCGAAAAAATACCCGTCGGTTCATACGTTTTCAGTTTGTAAATTCCCAAACAATGCCAAGGCGAATTACTTGGTCGGCATAGGGGTAATAGGGCGCACTGTAATAGCGCGGGTGATCTTTTTCCCAATAGGCATTGAAATGTTCCAAAACCAGGTAGGCATAAAATTTCTTGACTTTGAAGTTAAAGAACAAATCGGCCAGATAGAAGTTTCCGTAGCGTTTATTGCGTTGTTGGAAAAAACTTCCCGTCAGCGGCAGGTATCCGGGCATGTAATAATCCGAAAACCAAGCCAGGCGAATGCCCGTGTTCAGGTAGAGGTGATGCGTAAACCACCAATCGGTGTAGTAGAGTGTGGCACGTGCACGCCACTTGGGCAAGTCCAAAGCCGGACCGCCATTGGATACGGTTTGGTAAGTGATTTCGGGAAAAAAGCCCCATTTTTTGATGCGCCAGTCTTTCCGGTAGGTAGCCCACCAAATTGTGATGGTGTTCGGGTAAACCCGGGGCAGCGAATCGGCCCCGAAATAGGATAGGTTTTGAATTTGTCCGTAGGCGGACGATAATTGCCCCAAAGGCGATTGCCATTGCAAGCGGATTTGGCGGTAG
>JALWYR010000080.1 GCA_027003085.1 Flavobacteriales bacterium | reverse complement strand
CTTGTTGACCCGGAATCCCCGGTGGGGAAAACGCGACCGTGAGATGCTTCGCCATTATTTTTACACCTTTCTCCGCTATCGTAACCTTGTCGAAGCTTTGGCCGCCCGTTGTGCCGGTGCCTCAGCGGCCCATTTGGCCACCGTTAGCATCTGGCTTGCCGACGGCGTTTTGCCGGCCTTTGACGAGCGTGGTAAACCCTTTGCCCAATGCTTGGAGCAAAACAGGCACCGCTTGTTGCAGTCGCCCCTTTACCGCTATGGTATCCCGCAGTGGCTTTGGGATAACCTGCAATCCGTGGCCCCGGCCCGGCGCGAGAAACTGCTTCACCGGCTCAATCTTCCGTCCCGTCCGGTGATTCGTATCAATACCTTGAAAATTACACCCAAAGAAATGACGGACTTGTTCCGCCGCAAGGGCTATCGTTTCAGCCCGGGCCCTTGGCCCGAGGCGCTAATTTTCGAAAAAAATTACCGGCTTACACACACTCCTTGGTATCGGCGGGGGCTGTTCGAAATCCAGGATTTGCATTCCCAGCAGGTGGTCAAGTTTGCCGGCGTGCGTCCCGGGCAAACCGTAGTGGATGCTTGTGCCGGCGCTGGCGGAAAAACCCTGCAACTGGCCGCCGAAATGAACAATTCCGGCACTTTGGTGGCCTTGGATATCGACCGGCAGAAACTGTCCGAACTGACCCAGCGGGCCCGCAGGGCGGGCGTCGAAAACCTGAAATACGCCGGTCTGCCGCATAAACAAATCATTGATCAATGGGCCGGAAAAGCCGACCTGGTGTTGGCCGATGCACCTTGTAGCAGTTCGGGCACCTACAAACGTAAGCCCTACCGCAAATGGGCTTGGGGCGAACACCGCTTTCGCCAAACCCTGCAAATACAGGCCGGCATACTCGACGATTATAGCCGATTGGTGCGCCCGGGCGGAAAATTGATATACATCACTTGCTCCGTTTTGCCCGCCGAAAATCAGCGTCAAATCCAGTCCTTTTTGGAGCGCAATAATTCCTTTATCTTTGTCCGTGACCTACATTTGAACCCCGGCCCTGAGGTGGGCGACGGATTCTATGTGGCCGAACTAAAAAAGACCGATTGACCATGAAAAGATTTTTCCTGCTTGTTTGGATGCTGAGCGCCTCCTGGCTGCATGCCCAGGTGCAAGCATATTACAACGATGTGGATTTGAGCGTTACGGGTAACCAACTCAAAGACAATTTGGCCGTAAAAATTATTAGCACACACGATTCGCTAATAAGTTACAGCCAATTGTGGGACGTGTATATCCACACCGATTCCGCGGGGCCGGGCAAGGTTTACCTGATTTACGGTTGGGACGATCCCGATTCCGATGGCGACTGCCACAACGACCTCACCCGCGACCAGGCCGACCATGGCGGTAGCGCCGCCAATTGTGATTATAACCGCGAACATGTTTTCCCCCGTTCCTTGGGCAATCCCAATTTGGGCTCCACGGGTCCGGGTTCCGATGCCCATCATGTGCGTCCGTCGGATGTGCAATTGAATTCCAACCGCGGTAATCGCAAGTTTATCGACGACAGCGGTCATGCCCATGCCGTTGGATCCGATTATTGGTATCCGGGCGACCGGTGGAAAGGCGATGTGGCCCGCATCATCATGTATTTATACCTTCGCTACGACCAACAATGCCGGCCCGATAGTGTGGGCATTGGAAATCCGGTTGCATCCGACCCGGCCATGCTCGACCTTTTCCTCCAATGGAACGCCCAAGACCCGCCTTCGCCCGTCGAAGACCGTCGCAACGACTATTTGGAAGGCGTGCAAGGCAATCGCAACCCGTTTATCGACAATCCCTATTTGGCTACGCTCATTTGGGGCGGCCCCACGGCCCAAGACCGTTGGAACATGGCCGTTGAAAGTCGCGCATTGGCCCGTTCGGTTCGTTTGTGGCCCAATCCCGCCCACAACCTCGTGCATATCCGCAGCGACATTCCCTTGCAGGAAATTCTATTGACCGATGCCGGCGGGCGCCAACTGCGTTCGGTGCGTTCCTCCGTCTCTGAACTTGAACTGGGCACCGGCGATTTACCTGCCGGAATGTATTATATCGTCCTTTGTTCGGCCAAGGCCAGGGTGGTTAAGCCGTTGATTATAGAGTAGGGGAGTGCGTTTATTATTTTTTGGGCGCCCCGGCGTCCGGTTTCGGTGGCGCCGCCGCGGCGCCTTCGGCGCCGGGCGGATGGCCGGACATTGAAATACGGCAGTCCCCGGCCCGCGGCGAAGCCGCGGGCCGGGGACGAAATAATCGTTTAACATCAACTACCGGCCATCCGCTGCGGGCTTTGCCCGCCGGCGGCGCCAGCGCCAAGCGCTTCGGCCGGCGGAGCGTCTCCCGCACTCGTTCATGTTGTGGCGTCGCTTTGTGGCTCAGCACATTCACGAGGCGGGGCCTGTTTGCCAACGCTACTTGTAAAACCGGCTTGCGCTTGGCGGTCCGAAAACCGGCGCCGTCGGGCTGTCCGCTTAAATGCGGCTTGGGTGCGTCGGTTTTTGCATGGCCGGCGCTGCGGTCTCTTCCTCCGGGAGCCCTCAGCGCCGGCGCAAAAAACACTTTCGCCCCTTCGCCGCATAACCGCTCCCATCCCTGGCGCTTCGGCTCGGGCGGCAGGCCGCCCTCGAATAATGAACACCGAACTATCGAACGCCGATTGGTGATTAAAAAAATTCTGAAATCTTAAATCGCCGATCGTTAATCGATGTTCTCCTACTGTAAATATTGAAGTAGCGTATCATTTCGATGGAGCGCCCGCAGGGCGCGGCTGAGAAATCGCAATACGGATGCTTCATCCGGGGCGGAATATTACGTTCCTATTGCCCAATCCGTGAAGAAATTCCTTTCCGACCTTCGGTGCGGGATAAACTAACGTTCGCCTACGGCTCATTTTTCTTGATGTGGTAGTTTTGTTCATCCGGTGGCTTAACCTTTTTCACTGCGTTCAAAGCATACAGGCATGTGCAATAAAAAACGCGGTGTTACTTGTAAAAAAAACCGAGTCCTTCGTGCCTGAAAATGAAACGTATCAAAGCCTGGCGTTAAAATGGCGGTAACCGAAATCCGGTAACTTCATTTTACTTTTAATTGCGCTCGAAACCTGCGGTCACCTGTGTTCGAGCTTTGGAAAGCTACAAGTAAAATGCCATGTTACGAGTGTCCGGTACAACAAAACCGGAAAATTATCATTCGTAGGTTTCTGCTATACATATTTTCTTATCGAATCGCATTTTAACCCGCTTTGCCTATCTTTGTAATTAATCGATAGATAATGATTATAAAATTTTTGAAAACACCATTTCCGCAAATTGAAAAGCCCGCCGAACGTTTTTGGTTTTCGGTAGGCGTGGCATTATTTGTTTATTTTTTTCTATTGGTTTTTCAGCCTTTCGGTATTGATCGCCTCAAACTCAATATTCCGATTTTCCTGACGGGCTATATGTTGATCACCCTTGTAGTGCTTTTGGTGAACTACTTTATTATGTTTCCGCTTTTTCCCAAATTCTTTAATCCCGATACCTGGACAACGGGAAAAATCCTTCTGATGGCCTCTGTCGAAATAGCACTTATCGCCACATTAAATTGGGGATATTCGATTTTGTTTTCGAAATATATTCCCATCGAAATTTCGTTTGAAAAATTTTTTTTCAATACGTTTTCCATTGGTATATTAATTCTTTTTATTACTGTCTTGGCCTCCGAACATTATTTAAAATTCAAAAACCGTAAACTCGCCCGCCGTCTTAATGACCGGATACATAATAAATCCGTCGTATCGGGAAAAGAACTTTTTATACCGTCCGAAAACAAAAATGAAAGTTTTATTATTCCCGGAAATCATCTTCTTTGTATTAAAGCCGAAGGGAATTATTGCAACGTGTTTTATTTGGAGAACGGGCGGCTTGAAAGCAAACTAATCAGAATTTCATTAACCAAATTGGAAAAAAGTTTTGATTCCGATGCGCAAATACTTCGTTGTCATAAATCTTACTTGGTGAATATGGCAAAAGTGGAAAAAGTGTCGGGCAATGCCCGGAATTATGTTTTTCATGTCAAAGGATTGGATTTTAAAGTACCTGTTTCACGTAATTTTCCAAAGCAAATTATTCGTTCTTTCAAACCCTGAATATCCTGTTGGTAACGGGCGGTTTCCTGTACGTGTAAAAAAACGACAGTTCGTGTATTATTTGGGGCTTTTTATCACAATGACTTGAAAAGTGTCTTCCTATGCCCGTATCTTTGAACAGCAGAAATTCATGCTGCAAAAACAAAAAGTAGATGCAATGAAAATTATTAAATTCTTACTGGTTTTGTTGTATTTGGCCTCTGTTTTGCCAATAACGGCTCAAATAACCCAGAATATTAAAGGCACCGTTTATGACAAGCAATCGGAATACCCCTTGCCCGGGGCGGAGATTTTGGTTGTTTCAGGTAATAAAAAATTTGGGGCCGTAACCGATATTGACGGAAATTTTATAATTAGGGACGTCCCTATTGGCATTGTCAAGATCGAAGTAAGATTTAATGGTTATAATCCGCAAATCCGCAATAATTTGGAACTTGATGCCGGCAAAGAATTGACGCTTAACTTCTATTTGATGGAACGTGTTGATAAACTGAACGAAGTGGTGGTTCATCTCCATAATAAAAGCGAACATGCGGCCTTTGCCGTAGCCTCCGAATATCAACTCGATGCCAAACAAATCAATATGTACGCCGGCTCATTAAACGATGTTTCGCGCATGGTTATGAACTATGCGGGCGTATCATCCAATAATGATAGTCGCAACGACATCATTGTCCGGGGCAACAATCCTAATTCCTTGCTTTGGATTATGGAAGGCATCACAATTCCCAATCCCAATCATTATTCTTCCGCCGGTTCGTCTGGTGGGCCGGTGAGTATGATCAATACCAATACTTTGGGTAAATCCGAATTTCTGGCCGGTGCATTTCCTGCTAATTTCGGAAATACCACATCCGCTGCTTTCGATTTGCGATTCCGGTCAGGCAATAAAGATAAATTCGAATATGTCGGACAAATCGGGTTTGCCGGAGCTGAACTTGGAGCCGAAGGCCCCCTTAGCCGGAAACACAAATCCTCATTTATGCTTAATTACCGCTATTCCACTTTGGAATTGTTCGATAAAATGGGTTTCGATCTGGGTACCGGAACGGCTGTGCCTAAATATCAAGACGGATCGTTTTTGCTGGATTTTCCAACAAAAAAAATAGGAAAATTCCGTATTTGGTCTATTGCAGGTCAAAGTAAAATACGTTTTATAAATACCACGCAAAGTGAAGATAATCTTTATTTGGATTACGATAATTCGGATTTGAATACCTACAATGCTACCATTATTTCGGGACTTAACCACAAGTATTTTTTTAATGCCAAAACCGGTATTTTTTCGGCTATTTCATTCAGCCGCCTCGATCAACGTGTCAATCTTGATACGCTAAATACACATACCGGTCAATACGACAATTTTTATCATCATAAAATTATTACGGACCATGCCGGATTGAAGACCGAATTAAAATATAAGCAAAATGCAGAAAATCTGTTTTCCGTAGGAAGCGAATTGTTGCTAATCGATATGGATATGATTATGCAAACCCGGACAGTAGCCATCGATTATGAAAATAAAGTAAACGAAGATGCTTTCCTGTGGGGGAGTTATGCCAGTTGGAAACACCGTTTTTCCGATAAATTCAGCATTAATATCGGCTTGCGGTTGCAATATTTCAACTTGAACAATCAGTTCCTTCCCGAACCCCGTTTCGGACTGCAATATAAAACCAACGGCAATATTAAATTAAGTTTTGCCTATGGCCTGCATAGCAATATCCATTCGTTGTTGGCCTATTATTCCAAGCATAAAACCGGAAACAACGGGTTTGAATACGGCAATCTTAATCTTGGAGCCATGCGTTCGCATCATTTAATTGCCGGTATGGAAACACAGCTGGCATATAAAATGAAGTTTAAAACCGAAATATATTACCAATACCTGTTTGATGTGCCGGTATACCATGACCACGATACAACGTATTCGATTATTAATGCAGGATACACCGATTCGGGAGGGACACAATTATTTTATTGGCGCCTCTATAATGATGGTGTGGGTAAAAATTATGGTGTGGATATCACCCTGGAAAAATCTTTGGACAATGGATTTTATTTTCTGCTTACGGGAAGTGTGTATAAGTCGCTATACAAGCCCTATGACGGCAAATGGCGCAATACGGCTTGGAACGGTGATTTTATGAGTAGTTTTCTTGCAGGGAAAGAATTCCGGTTTTCGTCGCGTAGTGCATTGCATTTTGACTTTAATGTTAATTACTCCGGAGGGCGACGCTACACACCAATTAACCGTCAAGCATCCTTACTGGCCGGAGAAGCCGTTTATGATTTGGGCCGGGCATTTGCCTTGAAATTACCGGATTATTTTCGTGCGGATATCAAAGTGTCCTTCAAAATAAGCGGGAAGCATGTTACACAGGAGTGGCAATTGGATTTGCGGAATGTTTCCAATCACAAGAATATTTTTTCGCAGCGCTACAACAAACAAAAAAATGAAGTCGAATACACCTATCAAACCGGATTTTTGCCGGTGATGCAGTATCGTATTCTTTTCTGATGTTTTTTTCAGTTTCGGATGTAAATCCGCGCCAGCGGGCGCAGCGGTATCCTTGCGCGGCAGCCGGCGTGCTTTTTGTGCCGGCGGCGGGGGCTTTGCCGCTCCGACAAAAAGACCACGGCGCCGGCCTTACAAAAACCGCCGGATGCAAGCAAGATAGGAGCGGAGCACGCGGCGCCGTCGCGTGCTC
>JALWYR010000079.1 GCA_027003085.1 Flavobacteriales bacterium | reverse complement strand
AGCATCGACCGGGGCGGCGTATCCGAAACATCCGAACTGACCAACCATTCCGAGCCGGTGGTTATCAAACACGACGTTATCCACTATGGCGTGCCCAATATTCCGTCCAAATATTCCCGTTCGGCATCCATAGCATTTAGCAATGTGCTGGTGCCCTACCTGAAAAAACTTTCGGAATACGGTGCGTTGGACAAGGCCGCCGCCTACGAACCCGTCATCCGTTCGGGTATCTACACCTACAAAGGGATGATTACCAATCCCAGCGTTTCCGATTGGTTCGATTTCGATTATCGCGATATCAATTTATTGTTTTTCTGATAAAAATTACAAACAATGGAAGAATATAACATCAAAATACCCAAAGGAAGCAAATCCCGTAATCTCGCCTTGTGGATCATTGGCGGAATTGTGGCCCTGATAGCCCTTTTGAATTCCGTAGTAACCATCGGCCCCGGCGAGGCGGGCGTTATTTTCCGGCCGCTGAGCATGGGGGTGGACACGGTGCACCCGCCGCTTTCGGAGGGAGTGCATATCGTGGCGCCCTGGAACAAGGTGTATGTGTATAACATCCGTCAGCAACAATTGTTCGAAACCATGAAAGTGCTGTCGCAGGACGGTTTGGATATCAAACTGGATGCATCCATTTGGTTCCAGCCCGTGGTAAAGGATTTGGCCAAATTGCACAAATTCCGCGGGCGTACTTATGTGGATGACGTGCTTAAACCTGCGGTTCGATCGGCCACGCGTTCGGTGGTGGGCCGTTATACGCCCGAGCAAATTTATTCGACCAAACGCGAAGCCATCCAACAGGAGATCTACGACGAAACGCGTAAGATCCTGGCCAACCAATACGTGCAGCTCAACAAAATCCTGGTGCGCGACGTAACACTGCCCACAACCATCAAAACGGCCATCGAGCGCAAACTCAAACAGCAGCAGGAAGCCCTGGAATACGAATTCAAACTGCAAAAAGAGAAAAAGGAAGCCGAACGCAAACGCATCGAGGCCCAAGGTATTCGCGACTTCCAACATATTGTTACCGAAGGTATTTCGGACAAACTCCTGCGTTGGAAAGGCATCGAAGCCACGCTCAAACTGGCCGAATCCCCCAATGCCAAGGTGATTGTGATTGGCAGCGGCAAGGACGGATTGCCCATTATCCTGAATCCCGGGAACTGATTGTGCCGGAAAGGAAAGCCGGATAGGTTTCCGGGCCGCTCCAAAGCCCTCCGGGTTTTTTACGCGGGCTCCACAAGCCGTCAGGGCGCCGGCGGCGGAATGAAATTCCGCTGCCGGCGGCGCAAATGGTCTTCCGGCGAAGTGTTTCAATCTGAGACACGCGGAAAAATACCACCTCAACCGTAAAATTACTCCTTTGTTTTGCGCCGCCCGGCCCGCGCCTTCGGCGCGGCGCCGGCGCCCCTTGTCTTGTTCCGTACTCCGCGAGCCCTGGTGGTCTCGCTCCGTATGCTGCGGAGCCCTTCGGTCTCCTTGCAAGCTCAAAAAACCTGCGCTTCCGTCGCCCAACGCAAGGGCCACGCTTGTTTTTCCTCGCGGCTCAGGGAACCTGCACGCCTGGCCTGCGGCCCGGCGTTGGTCTCCCTTCGCATGCTTCGGAGCCACCTGCGGTGTCTCCTTGCGGCCCGCGGAGCCCTGCCGCCTCGCCCGGACTTTCGCCTCGCTCGGCGTCGGTCTCCTCGGGGATGCTTTTTGTCATTCCCGCGAAAGCGAGGAACCCTTGGCCTTTTCGAGTTGGCCCCATATGTCATTCCCGCGAAAGCGGGAATCCAGGGGCTCCGGTTTGCCTTCCCTTGTCCTTCCCGCGAAGCGGTTTTTACCTTCAACGTTTACAATAGCAGAGCGGTGTCATTCCGACGGAGTTTTGCCTGCGTCAGCAAGGCAAAACGACGAGGAATCTCTTCACGGATTGAACAATAGGAACGCAAAATTTCGTCCCGGATGAAGCTTCCGTATTGAGATTTCTCGGTCGCGCCCTTCGGGCACTCCATCGAAATGACACGCTACTTCAATGTTTACAGTAGTGGACAAGCATAAACCCGGATGTTTCAACCGAAGCCGGATGCCCTATTGTAGCCGCGCGATTTATCGCGCGGGAAAAGCGATTTATCGCGCGCCAAATGCGCCAGGGATGGGAGCGGTTATGCGGCGAAGGGCAGGCCGAATTTTTTGTGCCGGCGGCGGGGGCTCCCGGAGGAAGAGACCACGGCGCCGGATTTACAAAAACCGGCCTTGCCCGAGCCGCATTTGAGCGGACAGCCCGGTCCCGCCAAGTGAACGCGCTGCGGTGCGAGCGAATGCAAAGCAACGCAGCCTAGCGTTGCAGCAAGCATAAAATTATCACACCAAGTTTTTTTCTTTTTGCCGATAACGGCATTGACCATCCTTGCCATAGCTACGGCTATGCCTTCGGATGGCCGGCTTTGTTCTCGACAAAAATAACGGCAACTTTTCCGACATTTTACACTTGCTGCAACGCTGCGTGAACTTGGGCGGGAGGCGCCCAAAAAAAATCCTGCTTCCGGTCAGTCCCCTAAATCCATAAACCCACGCCTGACAAATCTTTTCGTAACTTTGCACCGAAAACGATGCGACAATGATTTGGCAACATAAAAACCTTAAACTGGCCGTTGCGCTTGTGCTGCTGGCCCTGGCCGTGTGGCAATTTACCGAAAACAATATCGGCAACGGAATTTTCCTGCTGGTGTTGATGCTGCTGGTGTTGTTCCTGTATGTGCGTAACGAATATTTGCTGGCGGCTTTTTTCAAACTGCGTAAGGAAGACACCGAAGGTGCCGAACGCATCCTGATGAAAATCAAAAATCCCGAGCAAGCCCTGATCAAGCCGCAGCAGGCCTACTATAACCTTTTGCTGGGTATGATTTATTCGCGAAAAAACATCAACAAGGCCGAAAAATTCCTACGTAAGGCCCTGAACCTGGGGTTAATACTGAAACAAGATCAGGCCATGGCCAAAATGTCGCTGGCCGGCATTATGATAGCCAAACGCAAAAAACGCGAAGCCAGCCGGCTGCTCAACGAAGCCAAAAAATTGGACAAAAAAGGTCTGATGGCCGACCAACTGCGCATGATGAAGCAACAACTCAAACGTATTTGATTCGCGTCCGATGCTGTGGCAATCGCTACTTCATACGGCCGTGGGCTTCCTGATGGCCTTTGTGGGCCTGGCGGCGCCCGGACTACTCACCATGACCACGCTCAAAGTGGGTGTGGAACGCGGGGCCAAGGAAGGACGTAAATTTGCTTTTGGCGTTATGTTTCCTATTGTAATTCAGGCGCATATTGCCTTGCTGGGCGCGCATTATTTGCTTCAAAACAAGGTGATTTTGGTGCGTTTGTCGCAAATGGCCATATTGCTTTTTGTGCTGTTGGCCTGGTTGTTTTTCCGTCAGGCGCGCAAGGGATATTCCCGCTCGCAGGTGTCGCGGTTCAATATCCGCAATTCGGTGGTTTACGGGATTTTTATTTCGCTTATCAATCCGTTGGGTATTCCGTTTTACCTTACATATAGTTCGCTTTTGGAGTATTACGGGATTATTCAGTTCGAGCAACCTTTCATCAGTTTGTTTGTGTTGGGGGCCACTTTGGGGGCGTTTTCCATTTTGGCGCTCTACGCCACCTATGCGCGGCGCATTATCGGACGCATCCAATTTGTTTCGCGCAACTTTTACTACATCCTGAGTTTTGTTTCGGCCTTTTTGGCGCTGGCATCCATTGTGGGTAACATTATCAAGCATCATTCGGACAAGGTATGATCGATTCGCCGCAAAATCCTTTGGTTAAGTATATCGCCCGTTTGATGCACAAACGGAAGTTTCGCGAGCAGGAAGGACGTTTTGCGGCCGAAGGGCGGCGCGAACTCCTGCGCGCCCTGGCCGGTGGCCTGTGTCCCGAACAGGTTTTGGTGTGTGATGAAATAGCGCCTGCTACCGAAATCATTGAAGCGGTGGCTCGTCAATGTCCGTCGGCTAAAATCGAGTGGGTCAGTGCCCGCGTTTACGAGCGATTGGCCTACCGGGGCGGAACCGAAGGCGTCCTGTTTACGGCCCGCCAACGCGACCACCGGCCGCAATGGGAAAAACTGCCTGCCCGCCCGTTGATCCTTTTGGCCGAAGGCATCCAAAAGCCCGGTAACATAGGCGCCATGCTACGCACCACCGATGCCGTGGGTGCCGACGCTTGTGTGTTTGTGGCTCCGCAAACCGATTTGTATAATCCCAATGTGATTCGTGCATCGTTGGGCACTTTGTTCAGCCAGCGCGTATGGCTATGCGATACGGACGAAATTGCCTGCGCCAAGGCCCGCTACGGATGGACGCTCTATGCGGCCACGCTGCAAAACAGCAGGGTTTATTGGCGCGAGGATTACCGCGGTGGGAGCATATTGGCCGTAGGGAGCGAAGCCCGTGGGCTGAGCGAGGAAATGCGGCGCTTGGCCGACCGGCATATTTATATCCCGATGCACGGCATAGCCGATTCGCTCAATGTGTCGGTGTCGGCGGCAGTGTTACTGTATGAGGCCTTGCGGCAGCGGGGTGGGGATGAACATGCGGGTAGTTAAAATTAAAAAACCATCCCGCAAGCAGGATGGTTTTTTGTAATGCGTTTGAACAAAACCATCAAACCTTGATTTTCCCCACCATTTTTTCGGGGCGGACATAGCGGTCGAATTCTTCTTCGGTCAGGTAGCCCAGGGCCAAGGCGGCTTCTTTGAGCGAAGTGTTTTCCTTGTAGGCCTTTTTGGCGATTTCGGCGGCCTTTTCGTAGCCGATCACCGGATTCAGGGCCGTAACCAACATCAACGAGTTATCCACCAATTGTTTGATGCGTTCCAGGTTCGGGCGAATGCCCACCACCAATTTGTCGGTAAACGACACGGCGGCGTCGGCCAGCAGGTCGGCCGATTGCAGGGCGTTGTAGATCATCATGGGTTTGAACACGTTCAGTTCGAACTGTCCTTGCATGCCGCCCACGCTGATGGCTACATCGTTGCCCATCACTTGTGCGGCCACCATGGTCAGGGCTTCCACTTGGGTGGGATTGACCTTGCCGGGCATGATGGAGCTCCCCGGTTCGTTGGCCGGAATGATAATTTCGCCGATGCCCGAACGCGGGCCCGAAGCCAGCATACGAATGTCGTTGGCTATTTTGTTTAGCGACACGGCGATTTGTTTCAAGGCGCCGTGGGTTTCCACGATGGCATCATGGGCGGCCAGGGCTTCGAATTTGTTTTCGGCCGTGCGGAAGGGCAGGCCCGTAAATTCGGAAATGTAGGCGGCTACTTTTTCGGCGTATCCTTCGGGCGTGTTGATGCCCGTGCCCACGGCGGTTCCGCCCAGGGCCAGTTCGCTCAGGTGATCCAATGTGTTTTTCAAGGCGCGAATACCGTGGTCCAGTTGCGACACATAGCCCGAAAATTCTTGGCCCAGCGTCAAGGGCGTGGCATCCATAAAGTGCGTGCGTCCGATTTTGACAATATCTTTGAATTCCACGGCTTTGGCATGCAAGGCATCGCGCAGTTTTTCGAGGGCGGGAATGGTTTTTTCTACGATTTTTTTGTAGAGCGCAATGTGCATGGCCGTGGGAAAGGTGTCGTTGGACGATTGGGATTTGTTTACATCGTCGTTGGGATGCAACAGACGCTTGCCTTCGCCCAATTTATGGCCTTGGAGCACATGCGCCCGGTTGGCAATGACTTCGTTCACGTTCATATTGGTTTGCGTGCCCGAACCGGTTTGCCAGATGACCAGCGGAAAGTGGTCGTAGAGTTTTCCTGCCAGGATTTCGTCGGCCACGCGGGCAATAAGGTCGCGTTTTTCTTCGGGTAGCACGCCCAATTCATGATTGGTATAGGCCGCGGCTTTTTTGAGCACGGCAAAGGCGTCGATGATTTCGCGCGGCATGGATGCCGGCGGACCGATGCGGAAGTTTTGACGCGAACGTTCGGTTTGGGCGCCCCAATATTTATCCGCGGGCACGCGGACTTCGCCCAATGTATCGTGTTCGATGCGGTAGTTCATGACGATGGATTTTTAGATTTCATATACAAAGTTAGCATTCCTTGCAGCCACCGAAAATGTATATTGTCAATTTTTTCCAAGGGTGGAATTTATTTTTTGGGCGCCTGGCTGCCGGCGTTCGTGGCGTCTTTGTCGCACCGGCAGGCGCTTCGGGACGGCGGAGCGCCCTCCCGCCTGCCGGCACTCACGCGGCAGCCACCGCGTGCTCCGCTCTTATTTTGCACGGCACCCGGCGGTTTTTGTAAGGCCGGCGCCGTGGTCTCTTGCGCTGCGAGCCCCCGCCGCCGGCACAAAAACACACGCCGGCTGCCACGCAAGGATACCGCTTCGCCCGCTGGCGCGGGGATTTTATGATTCACGTAGCTTTAAAAATAAAAATCCAAGAATAAAACAACATCCCGGTAATTGCTATATTTTTCAAAGTATAACCCGATGCCCAAGCTGTGCATTAGCGGGATTGAACACAACAGAAAAAACAATATGATGGCACAACGTTTCATCCGAATTTATTAACCTATGCTATTTTTTGGTAAATATAAAAAATTCAATGGTCTATGGAAAGAAAAAATAAATTAATTTTACCTTGGAAGTTTATGACCTGATTTCCTATAAACAATCAAGTGTTAGTGATTAAATTTTTGTTTATTATCTTTTTTCATTTGGTGTTCCTTTTGGTGTGCATACTTACTTCGAATAAACCGAAAATATATAACTCCCATCCATTATTGACTAAGCGGATTGTACCCTATTACGTTTTTCTTTTGTTTTTTATACTAACCAATGTTAAACTTCTATCATTTGTAGGTCAAGGGGAAGGAAAT
>JALWYR010000078.1 GCA_027003085.1 Flavobacteriales bacterium | reverse complement strand
TCCGAAAAAATATCCATAATTTCCTTGGATACGCCCGTGGTGGAAAATCCACCGTCGTGATACAGGTTTTGCATCGTAACCTTGCGCGTCAGGTCCGAGAACAGGGCAATGGTATAGTTGGCACAATCCTCGGCCGTGGCGTTGCCCAAGGGCGACATCAGTTCGGCATATTTCATAAAGGTTTCAAAGCTTTTGACGCCTTTGCCCGCCGTGGTGGGCGTAGGCGACTGCGAAACCGTATTGACGCGCACCTTGAATTTTTTGCCGAACCAATAGCCGAAATTCCTTGCTATGCTTTCCAGGTAGGCCTTGTTGTCGGCCATATCGTTGTAGTCGGGAAAAACGCGTTGGGCGGCAATGTAGGTGTAGGCCACAATGGAACCCCATTCGTTCATGGCTTCCTTGTTATAGAGCAATTGCATTAATTTATGAAACGAAACGGCCGATACGTCCCAACCTTTTTCCAGCCAATCGTAGCGCAGGTTGGTATACGGGCGGTTTTTGCGCACATTGACCGACATACCGATCGAGTGCAACACGAAATCCAGTTTCCCGCCCAGGATTTCCATCGACTTGTCGATCAGGTTTTCCAAATCTTCGAGCGATGTGGCATCGGCCGGAATGACCGTGCTTTCGGTTTTTTCGGCCAATTGGTTGATGGCGCCCATTCGCATGGCCACCGGAGCGTTGGTCAGCACAAAGCGGGCGCCTTCTTCGTAGGCCTTTTCGGCCACTTTCCAAGCGATGGAATTTTCGTCCAAGGCGCCGAAAATAATTCCTTTTTTCCCTTTCAATAAATTGTATGCCATAACGATTACGATTTTCGGTCAAAAATACTAATCTTTTTTCAAACCCATTGTTATATATTTGCGTTCGATGAAATGGACGTTTTTATTTATTGCCTTGCTTGGCAACTTGTTTGCCGGCAACCAACCGGTCAAGGTGGATTTATACATTCACGGACTCAAAGACCTGCACGGAACGGTGTTTGTGTATGTGTATGACAACGCCCGCGATTTTCCGGTGCATCCCCACAAAGCCGTAGCACGCTTGCGTTTCAACGCCAACGGCGCCCAGCCGTTCAGATTGGAACTACCGCCCGGCGATTACGCTTTTGCCGTGTATGTGGATGCCAACGGCAACGGCCGTATCGACCGCAATTGGTTGGGCATACCTTCGGAACCTTTGGCGCTTTCGGGTTCGCCCCGGTTTCATTTCGGGCCGCCGCGTTTCGACGAGTGCAAAGTCCGCGTCCAAGGCGACGTTTTCCGCTTGGATTTACACATCAGGGATTGATTTTTTTATTATTCGGGCGCCCGGCTGCTCACGTTCGTAGCGGCTTCACCGCCTCGGCAGGCGTTTCGGGACGGCGGAGCGCCCTCACGCCTGCCGGCACTCACGTGGCAGCCGTCGGGCTGTCCGCTCAAATGCGGCAGCGGCCCGCTCTTGCCCTGCAAACGTGGCGGCCGTGGCTCCCCACTGGTCGCCCCGCCGCCACGGCAGGCCTACGGCGGGCCGCCACCGCATAACCGCTCCCATCCCTGGCGCTTTGGGCGCGCGATAAATCGCGCTTGAATAATGAACATCGAACAGATGATTTATGATTTGCGATTTAACTTCTCCTACTGAAAACATTGAAGCAGTATTTGATTTCCGTAAATGCGGATTGGCGGAAAAATCAAAAGTGTTTAGGTGCTATTCCCCCTGAAACAGACGGATTTCTGCGATTTATCCCGGGAATGAAAAGTAAAATAGCGAATGTATCTGAACGGTTATGTGTATGAGTAGTGGCGGGATTTCTCGCACTTTTGTCCATTATTGCACTATTGTTGATTTTCCGCATATTGTTTCATTTTTAGCACTTTGCCCGGGTAAATTCAATTAGTAAATGCAACTTTTAGGGGTATAAATATTTTCCTTGCGAGGCGGTTTCGCTCTTTCTGCGGAGTGGAGCGTAGCGAAACGGAGCAGAAAGA
>JALWYR010000077.1 GCA_027003085.1 Flavobacteriales bacterium | reverse complement strand
CGGTGAAACAAGCAGCCCAACAAAAAGGCCACCAGAAGCATTAAAATGATTTCGAAAACGGCCGTGGATTTACCATAAGATTCCGCGGCACTGAACAAACCTGAGACTAAAATATTCATGGATTTTGGTTTTTGGCATTGATTAACGGATGATTTCGATTTCGACACGGCGGTTTTTGCGGCGTCCCTCACGGGTGGCATTGGAAGCAATGGGCTTACGTTCGCCTTCGGAGGCCGTTTGGATACGCGAAGCGTCCGCACCTTTGCGCACCAATATATCGCGAATGCGTTTGGCACGCTGCATGCCGGTCCACAGGTTGGTTTCGGCCTTGCCGATATTGTCGGTATGGCCGGTGATTTTGATCCGCATTTGCGGGTCGGCTTTCATTTGTGCGGCCAAGCGGTCGAGGTATGCGTTGATTTGCGGATTGCGTATTTCTTGGTTGGAATTGAAGGGGAAATAAATAAGCGTTTTACCGGCCTCTTCGTGAACAAACTTGTTGTAGGTTACCAAAGCGAATGTGTTTTCAAATCCGTCGAAAAAATCGGGAACACCAGCGGTGCCGGTAAGTTTGCGAGCGGCTATCATCACCTTGGATGTGTCGGTGAATTTAGCCAACAGCGCTTTGAGTCCGGCGGCACGGGCCAATCCCAAGTTGTCATAGGTCGAAGTGTTGGTCTCGGCCGCATAATACGGGCCAGAAATTTTCAAACGCTTGCCTTCTTCGGCCTGTTGCAAAAGCTTTTGGATGTTGGCTTGCCACAAGGAATCGTTGTTGATGTGCGGCACCGCATCGTTGCGGTCGAAAGTGAGGAATGGCTTCTCCACTTTCGCGGGTTGTGCCGGCCCGGGCGCCGGTTCGGGCGCAGGAACCGTGGCTTGTTGCTCCTGCCGGGGCGGACAAAAACCTTTGATGCGGCATACGTACCAATAGGTACTTCCCGCACCCCAAAGCAGGAATAGCAATAGGATTATGAGCGGTTTGGATTTCATAAAATAAGGAATTTTGCATAAAAATATGAAAAAAATTTGATAGTAAATCCTCATGAAAGTTAAAAAGCGGCTTTACTACCGGATTTTCTATAAAAAGTGGTCAAAGACAGGCTTAAAAAACCGAAGGACAAATAAAAAATCCACGTTTGGAAAAACTTCATTTGCAAACGCCGAAAAAACCTTAACTTTGATAGCGAACAATAAATGGAATTTTGATATGAAACGTTTCTTTTTACCCTTAGCTTTGTTTTTATTTTTTAGCACCTATGCCCAAAAAGGCGAGGGTGGCATGTGGCCGCCCAACACCATCGAGCGGATTATCGATGATATGAAAGCCATGGGCCTGCAATTGGAAGCCGGCGATATTTGGAACACCGGCAAGCCTGCACTAAAAGATGCCGTGGTGCAATTGGGTAACGGCTGTACGGGCGAATTCGTGTCGGACAAAGGTTTGGTGTTTACCAATCATCACTGTGGCTACGATGCCATTGCCTCGGTTTCCACATTGGAACATAATTACCTGAAAGACGGTTTTTGGGCCCGCTCGTTCGAGGAGGAAATTCCCGTGGATTTGTCCATATATGTGGTCAACGACATTCGCGACGTAACGGAGCAAATCCTGCAAGGCGTTCCCGATACCCTGGAACCGCGTAAACGCCAATCCCTGGTGGACAAAAATATCAATGCTTACCTAAAAAAATTGCCCGAAAAAGAATTTGTTCACTACGAAATCAAGCCTTTTTTCAAAGGAAATAAATATTACCTGATTGTCAGCACCGAATATCCCGATGTGCGTTTGGTGGGCACGCCGCCCGAATCCATCGGTAAATTCGGTGGCGATACCGACAATTGGATGTGGCCGCGTCATACGGGCGATTTTTCGATTTTCCGTGTCTATGCCGGCCCCGGCAACCAACCCGCCGAATACAGCAAGGAAAATAAACCTTACCGTCCGGCACGGTTCCTGAAAATTTCCCTGGAAGGCGTAGCGCCGCAGGATTTTGTGATGATTATGGGATTTCCGGGACGCACCAATGAATATCTGACTTCCTATGCCGTCCGGCAAATTCAGGATTTACGTGATCCTGCACGGGTGGCCGTTCGTGAACGTACGTTGGGGATTATGGATAAGTTTATGAAACAAGACCCCGCCCTGAAACTCAAACTGGCATCCAAACATGCCTCGTTGGCCAATTACTGGAAATTTTGGATTGGCGAAAGCAAGGGGCTAAAAAAATTCCGTGCCGTTGAAGCCAAGGAAAAATTCGAAAAAGAATTTCAACGCCGTATCGATGCCGATCCTGCCCGTAAAGCCAAGTACGGCCAAGTGTTACCCGAATTGAAAAAACTGTACGCGCAAATCGAAAAATATCAGGTGGCCGCCGATATGCATCGCGAAATTTTTTACCGCAATGCCGATGCTTTAAAAATTTACAGTGTTTTGATTTCGCTTTACAGCCGAACCAAAGCCGATAAGAATGCTTTCAAGCGCTACCGGAACGATTATGCCGATTATTTGGAAGATGACGTACTCAAATCCTATGCTCCGCAGGTGGATAAAGAAATATTCGCCTCGTTGATGCAATTGTATGTGGAAAAAATTCCCAAGGAGTTTATTTCGCCTCAATTCCTTAAAATAGTTGAAACCCAGGGAACGGATTTTCTGGCCCGGGTGGTATATGATAAATCCGTTTTGGGCAAACCGGATGAATTACGAAAATTGTTCAAGCTATCCCGTAATAAATTCCTCAAAGTCATTGAAAACGACCCGGGCATAGGATTGATCAACGGGCAAGACGTGTATTTCCGCCAAAAAGCCATGATGCCCATGCACCGGTTGCAAGAAAAAATCGACCATTATATGCGGCTGTATGTCAAGGCGCAAATGGAAGTTTTCCCCGAAAAGGTCTTTGCTCCCGATGCCAATTTTACCATGCGGGTTTCCTACGGAAGTGTTCGCGGTTACAAGCCCCGCGATGCGGTGGTTTATAAGCCCTTTACTCATCTTTATGGAGTGATGGAAAAATATGTGCCGGGCGACCCGGAATTCGATGTGCCGCCAAAACTTATTGAGCTATACGAAAAACGGGATTACGGCCCCTATAAAAATATTGACGGCAGGTTGGTAACCGATTGGCTGGCTACCTGTCATATAACAGGCGGTAATTCGGGCAGTCCCACCATGGACGCACACGGAAATTTGGTGGGCTTAGCCTTCGACGGTGTTTGGGAAGGCGTGATGGAAGATATTTACTACCGGCCCGAAATAGCCCGAAGCATCATTGTGGATATTCGTTATGTTTTATTTGTTATTGATAAATATGGTGGAGCCAAAAACATCATTAAAGAACTAACTATTGTACATCCCAAAAAACATAAAACAACGCCTCGTCCTTCGAGGTTAGGTAAACCGCGGCCACGCGTTCCGCAGATGTAATACGAATGAAACATTCGGATTGACAACTTTATTGTTTGCCAAATATTCCGAAAAAACAATAAATTTGCATAGAAAAAAATCTTATTGAAATGAAAAAAACCACTACGCTGTTTCTTGTCATCTTCGGCTTTACGGCCGTACTTAATGCACAGGTAGCCGTAAATACCGATGGATCCGACCCCGATCCTTCGGCTATGCTGGATATTCAATCATCGGAAAAAGGCTTGTTGATTCCTCGGATGACGGCTTCCGAGAGGGATAATATTTCGTCGCCAGCTACGGGATTAACCGTTTACGTAACCGATGATAATACGTTTTATTATTATGATGGTACGGAATGGGTGGCCAATAACCATGACAATGATTGGAAAGTGAATGGTACGGATATGTATGCCATTCCCACGGGGAATGTGGGTATAGGAACAACGACACCTTCCGAAAAATTGGTTGTAGGGGATGATGCGGGTAATATAGGTAGTGGAAATTGGGTTATTATTTCCACGCCTGGTAATTATCCCGGGCTGGCATTGGTACATGATAATACCAATTTCGGTTATATGCTTTGGGAAAATTCCAATTCATTAATTCGTTTTGGAATCAGGAATTCTTCCGGTTGGTATGATACATTCGGAATAGTACCCGGAAAAATTCAGGTGGGCGACGATCGTACCCCAGATGCCATGTTGGAAATTGCTTACAATAGTCACTATCCTTCCGATTATTTGTTTGTAAGTTCCGATAAAGACAACGATGGCGATGTGTTTGCCATAAAATCGTCGGGGGATGTGGGAATAGGAACTTCCGATCCACAAAAAAAATTAGATGTTAACGGGGATGTGCGCCATGGAAATAACCTGTTTATTTATAGCCAATCCGGAAGCGGTTCAACGGCTTGGGCAAGGTTTAATGCCCCGCAAACTCACGGGAGCAATATATTCATCGGTGCTGGTGGTACTACGATGATAGGTTCAGGGGAATCGGCAACTACCACGATAAATGGTATCGACACTACTGATGCGCACGAAACGCTTTATTTGACTTCCGATCATGATATTAAGCTTGTTTCCCACCTGCAAAGTAATAATTGGGACGATAGAATCGAAGCTATGGTATTGCGAGATAACCGCATTTTGTCTTTGGATTTTTTATATTTACGACTTCATGATATTTATGCGGATAGTAACAGTGTAAACTTTATTCAACGAACTCAAAATTTTTATTATGGGTACGGAATGTCGATCAATCCCGGACAGGGATTGGTCGTGGGGAGTGGTGAATCGGCTAATAAATTATTTGCCAATATTGCAATGGACAGTACCGAAACATTCTTTTTGACTTCGGATGTCCAAAACAACTCCCAAGCTATCAAATTTATCACATCACTACAAAACGATTGGGACGACAGGATAGAAGCCATGACCATTTTGGGGAACGGAAAAATCGGTATAGGCTTGAACAATCCTACGGGATATTTGCATTTGGCATCCCGTAACGATGCGGGCCCGAACGGCACGGCGGATCCCGGAGCCGATTTTATGATAGGGAACTTAAATGGTCAACATTTGGAAATCGACAATAATGAAATCCATTCCATGGAAGATGCAAACAATGGAGGCACTTTATATCTCAATGCCAACGGAGGAACCGTTCAATTCGGTGATGTGATATTGTTACCACCTTCGAGCACGCCGTCCAACCCGCGTAAAGGCATGATCTATTTTGATTCGTCCACCAGTAAGCTGCGCTGTTACGATGGTAGTACCTGGCAGGATTTATGGTGATTGATATATAAAACCTATCGTGATTTTTTCAGGAACCGCTCGATATATAGCGGTTTTTTTACATTTGATAAAATTTTAAGTTCAATAAAAAACCTATTTAAATATTTTGCTTATATTTGCTGACAAATATCAGCAATATTACTACATCAATGAATAAGTTTTTAATGCGTGAAAATTAAAAACTAACTTCAAAAAATTATAAAAATGAAGAGAGGTTTACTTGTTTTGTTGGGCATTTTTCTACCTCTATGGGCCGTTTCTGCACAGGTAGCCATCAACACTTCGGGTTCCGACCCCGATGGTTCGGCCATGTTGGATGTGCAATCCACCACTCAGGGTTTGCTTATACCGCGGATGAGCGTTTCGGACAGGGATGGTATCTCGTCGCCCGCCACGGGCTTGACGGTTTACGTTACCGATGATAATTCTTTTTATTACTATGACGGAACATCTTGGATCCGGCTTCAACAGGCCGGTAAATCCTGGCTTTTGGCGGGGAATGCGGGCACTTCGGGTGCGGAATTCCTTGGTACCACCGATGCACAACCATTGATTATCAAAACCAATAATACCGAACGCGTTCGCATCAAAGATAATGGTGTGATTGGAATTAATACCACACCCGACGATAATTATTTGCTTTATGTTTCGGGAAATAATCATTCCTATGTAGGGCGGTTTGTAAGCACACGAACTTCCGCCGATGATATTGGTGTTTATGGTGAAGTTACCGCTTCGGATTATTATGGGATTGGTGGTGAATTTCGTGGTGGATGGATAGGTGTCAGGTCTTATGTGTATCCAACAGGATCAAATTACTATTATGGAATCATATCAGAAGTTAATGGTGGAAGCGGAGTAAACGAGGGTTTGGATTTATATGTAAATGGAACAGGAACCAATTATGGAGTTTTTTCATATACGACCGGTGGTAATACAAATTACTCGGGATATTTTTATACTTCGACTCCTTATGATGGAGGAAGTGCGGGTTTCTTTGTAAATAGTGATAACGCCGGAACAGGGATATATGCTTTGGGTAGTAATGTTTCGAGCTATTTTATCAATTCAGATGGTGCCGCACTTGTCGGTACCGGAAAATTGTTGGGTATTGCCGGATTTTCGGAAGAAGATGATAGCAATACCATTTGTGTGTTAGGTGATTATGAAGGAACTGATAATTATGCAGATGCTACCGGGGTTCAAGGTTATTCATATCCGCGGGATTATTGGGGATATGGTGTAAAGGGAATTGGCGGTTATTATGGTGTATGGGGAGAGGATATAAACGGATCGGCAGCCGTTTTTGCTAATGGTGATTTGGATGCCTCCGGAACCAAATCCTTCGTCATCGACCATCCATTGGACCCGGCCAATAAATTCCTCAAACATTTTAGCATCGAATCCAACGAAGTACTTAATGTTTATCGTGGAAATGTTACCTTGGATGCCAACGGTGAAGCCACGGTACAGCTTCCGCACTATTTCCATGCCGTAAACCGAAATTTCAGCTATATGCTAACGCCCGTGGGAAGTCCTGCACCGGGCTTGTATGTGTCGCGGGAAATCGATGACCAAGGCACTTTTAAAATCGCAGGCGGAAATCCGGGCCAAAAAATCTCCTGGTATGTGTATGCCGAACGTAACGATCCCTACCTGCAACAACATCCCGAAAAACGAAAAGTGGAAGTGCCTAAAAAAGCCAAAGAACGGGGCAAATACCTGATGCCCGAACTATACGGCCAACCGGACAGCAAACGTATGGTTCCCATCACTCCGCCACAAAAAATACAAAAGAAAAAGGTACAACTTGTACGTCACGTGAAGGATAAGCCAAAAAAATAACAAGATTGTAGTTTTAGGTATAACAATTAAAAAATCCCCTGTCTTCCGGGGGATTTTTTTACACTTAGCCGCAAAGATACAAGGTGGATATCCGGGCGAATATGCTTTATGGGGGTTTGTATTCAAAGCAAAAACATAAGTATCACGAAGCAAGACCGGAGGGCTTGCGAAGTGCGGAACAAGACAAGGCGCGGCTTTGAGTGATGGACTATGGAAGCCGCAGGCTTGTGGAGCCGTGGAGCAAGACCCGCAGGGGCTTGCGGAACTGCGGAGGCAGACCGCAGGGCTGCCGGAGCACCGGAGGCAAAACAAGCGCAGAGCCTGGGGTTTGTTTAAGGAAAGCGCGCAGGTTTGCCGGAGGGCGAAGGGAAACAAGGCGCGGCCTTGGCGCCAGCCTTTGGGAGCCGAAGGTTCCCGGAGCCGCGTAGGCGACCGCAGGGCGCCGGAGCGCCAAAAATGATAGCTATCCAAAAAAATATTATTGCGCCCTCATCCTATCCCTTGGGCTTGACGGACCAATGAAAGCGAAATTCGGCCAAAGTTTGACCCTGTTCGTCCAGGGCGCGGGATGTGAGGACGAACACCTGTGCTTGACCCGTGTTTAGGGTCAGGGCCACCTGTTGGCGGATAAGTTCCATATCGTTGAAAACAAACCGAATGCGTCCGCGGGCTTTTTTCAGGAAGCGGGCCTGCTGTTCCACCACAAGCATGGATACGGGGCGCCCTGCGGCTTGCACTTCGCGAAACAAAGGAATGCCCGTGGCCAACTCACCGCCGGCCGCCAATACGGCAAAATAGACCGACCCGAAAGGGTTTTGGTTGATCCACCGGTGCCGGAGCCGCAGTTCGCAACGCTCGTTGCTCAGTTCACTAACGCGGAGGCCCGCAATCCAGGCCAAAGGAATGCGTGTCATCAAAAAGCGGTTGAGGGCGCGGGGTGTGAACATTTTTTATGGGCGTTTGATGCTGTCGAGCAGGTGGCGTATAAGCGTGTCGTAAATACCTGTGTGGGTTTTCCAGCTGTGGTAGATGCTGTCCAAAGCCGCGGGATTGTCGCGAAATTCGGTATAGGCCACATAGGCACGCACGGGTGCAAAAGGTTTGCTCAGGGCAAAGTTGTAGGAAAAAAGTTTACGGCGCCGTTCGATGGATTGTAATTTCCTTTGGACGGAATCCAAAACATTTGTATCGCGTTTTTGACGTGCCGTAAGCATCGCCTTGACCAGGTCGAGTTTGCGGCTGTTGTATTGCAGGAGCATATCCTTGTATTGCCGCCATAGCCGGACGTTGGTTCCGCCTGTGATGCGCTTGGCGTAGCCGAAACGGTCCAGTTCGGTGGTGATTTGCACAAGCGTATCGTCGGAAAAGAACATCAGGTATTCGCCCGGGCGTTCCTTGACTTCGAGCAGGAGCAATTGGGGTGGCACGCCGTGCAAATCGAAGCGGATTTGTTTTTGACCTTTGACCTTTGCCGAGTCGATGATTTTAAGCAGGGTGTCGTTTTCAAAAGCTTTGAGGTAAACCGTGCCTTTGTCCAAACCGATGATGCGCACATCCAGAGCGGGATCGGTTTTTTTGTTGCCGGAACAGGATAGTATGGTGTAGGACAATACGATCATGGCAAGGGATATCCGGAAAGAAAATTTGTTCATACGGGTAATAACTTGGAGCACAAATTTACTTCATTATTTCGGTAATCCAAGCCATAAGTCCGGCCGAAGCCATGGCGCCTACGGTGCCCACAATGTAGCCCAGAATGGCCAACAAAGCGCCCACACCGGCCAAAGCCGGATGAAAAGCCGAAGCCACAATGGGTGCCGAAGCAGCGCCGCCCACATTGGCCTGGCTGCCCACGGCCATAAAAAAGTAGGGCGAACGCGACCACTTGGCCACCAGAATGAGCAGGCCGGCGTGAAAAGCCATCCAAATCAATCCAAGCAGGATAAGTTCGGGATATTCCAAGATTTTGTTCAAATCGATTTTCATACCGATCACAGCTACCAGGAAATAGATAAACACACTGCCGATTTTGGACGCGCCCGCACCTTCCAGCGTTCGTAAAGGCGTAAATGAGTAGCCAATGCCGAAAAGGGTGGCCAAGCCGATGAGCCAGAAAAAGGGCGAACCCAACGACGAGAGGAAGGATTTTTTGTCGGCAATGGCGGGGACGTTTTCCGTCAGGAAGTTGGCAATGCTATGCGATGCGGCAAAGGAAAGCCCAACGGCAAACAGGGTAACGCCGAGCATTATCATATAATCGCGCAGGTTGGGAATGCGGGCGTTTTGGCGTGCAAATGCTTCGGTTTTTTGAATCAATTCATCGATGGAGGATGTGTCGGCGCGCAGCCACCTGTCGATGCGGGGGGCGTATTTGATGCCGAACAGCAGCGTGGCCATCCACAGGTTGGCCACCACAATGTCGGTGAGCAGCATACCGCCGTAGAGGGCTTTGTTGTATTGGAAAATTTCGAGCATGGCGGTTTGATTGGCGCCGCCGCCGATCCAACTTCCGGCCAGCGTGGCCAATCCGCGCCAGGTGGCATCGTTGCCCGACGCTTGAAGGAGTTCGGGGAACATTTTGCCAGTAATCGCCAAAGCCAATGGTCCGCCCAGGATGATGCCCACGGTGCCCGTGAAAAACATAAGCAAAGCCCGCCAACCCAGGTTGAAAACGGCTTTAAGGTCGATGCTGAGGGTCATCAGGATGAGTGCGGCGGGAAGGAGTAGCCGGGTGGCTATGTAGTAGAGCCGGGAGTGTTGAACAATGGTTTCTCCCTTTTCAACGATGCTCCATGTTTCGCCTATGATGCCCAAACTGCGTAAAACGGCCGGTAGCATGTAAGCCAAAAACAAGGCGGGCACAATGCGGTAGAACTTTTGCCAGAAAGGATGCCGGGAGCCCGAAGTGTAAAAAAGTAAAGCCAAAAGGCCGGCCAAAACACCGAATAATGTAATGTCATTAGTTACCCAAGGATTGTGAGGTGGCATAAAAATTGATTTTTGTCGTGCAAGATAAAAATTTATGTTTTCTTTGAAATGATTATATTTGAAATATTTCTAATTTTGAACAAGATGATGAGAAAATTTTTTTCGATGATAAAAAAAACCACGGCAATTTTTGTTTTTTGGCTATTAGGAACAGGCGTCTATGCCCAGCAAATCCGTATGTGGGTGCCGTCGGACACCAAAGATTATTATTACCTGCTACAAGAAAGCGGCGCCAAGATGCAAGCACCGGATTTGTATGACCCGCAAAAAGCTTCGCTAAACGATGCCGTGGTGCAATTCAACGGCGGTTGCACGGCCGGGCTTATTTCGGATAAAGGTTTGTTGCTCACCAATCACCATTGCGGTTACGGAGCCATTCAAAGTCATTCCACGCTGGAACATAATTACGTAAAAGACGGATTTTGGGCCCAAAGATTGGAGGACGAACTGCCCAACCCGGGCATGTATGTTACTTTTGTGCGGGCCATTTACGATGTTACAGGCAAAGCGCTTCGAGGCGTTACCGACGATATGGATGAGGCAAGCCGGCAGTCGCAAATCGATAAAAATATCAACAAAATCAAGCGTGATATTTCCATAAAGCCGTGGCAGGAAATTTTGGTAAAGCCCGCTTTTTACGGAAATAAATATTACGCCTACGTTACCGAGACCTACAAGGATGTGCGGCTGGTGGGGGCGCCGCCTTCGTCGATAGGAAAATTCGGCGCCGATACCGATAATTGGATGTGGCCGCGGCATTCGGGCGATTTTTCGTTGTTCCGCATTTACGCCGACCGGAACAACCGTCCGGCCGAATACAGCAAAGACAATGTGCCCTATCGTCCGAAGAAATTTTTTCAAGTTAGCACCGGAGGTGTGGCTCCTAGGGATTTGATTATTGTTTACGGATTTCCGGGACGAACGCGCGAATATTTACCGGCATTCAGGGTGCGTCAAATCACTGAACGCATCAACCCGGTGCGTATCGGTATTCGTGAAAAAGCCCTGAAAGTGATGGAGGGTTTTATGCGAACCAACGATACCATAAAATTGAAATACACGGCGCAATATGCCCGCATAGCCAATTACTGGAAAAAATGGAAAGGCGAAAATTTGGGCATCCGCCGGAGCGCTGCCTTGGCCAACAAGGAATATTGGGAACAACTGACCGAAAAGGAATTGGCCAAAAAGGACAAAGCGGATGAATACAGGGAAGTGAAAACGGAACTTGAAAACGCCTTCCGTGATTTGGAACCGGTGGAAATTGCCCGTAATGTGTTTATCGAAGCCGGTTATTTGAACAATCCGTGGATGCAACGGGCTTTTGATGTGTATGAATTTGAAAGGAATTTGCAAAAAGGAGGCGCCGGTGCTTTCAGCGAAGGAAAAGAGAAACTATTATCCCGCTTGGAAACAAGTTTCCAAAAAGGCGACCGTCGTGTGAATAAAGCCCTGTTTGTTGCTATGACCGGGGTTTTGAAGTCCGAAATGCCCGAAGGATATTTGCCGGCAATTTGGGCGAATAATTCTGTGGATGATATTGCGAAGAAATGGGACGGTTCGTTCCTAACCGACGAGTCGAAGGTGAAATTGCTTTTGGAAGGTGATTTTGAAAACTTTGAAAAAGCCTTAAAAAACGATAGCGGATACAAAATGGCACGGGCTTTGATTGATAATTTCTACGGAGGAATAAACCCCGAATATCATCAGCGGATGGAACAAATTCAAACATTGATGCAAAAATACGTCAGGCTGCAAATGCAGGCCTTCCCGCGCATGCATTTTGCGCCCGATGCCAACGGCACGCTCCGCATCTCGTTTGGCAGGGTACAAGGTTACGAGCCGCGCGACGGAGTATATTACGAACCATACAGTACTTTGGACGGGGTAATCGAAAAATACATTCCCGGAGATTATGAATTCGATTTACCGCAAGAACTTTTGGATATTTACCAACGAAAAGATTTCGGGAAGTGGGAAGTAAACGGAACGGTTCCGGTGAATTTTTTGGGCACGGCCCATACCACGGGCGGCAATTCCGGTAGCCCGGTGCTCAATGCCCGAGGCGAATTGGTGGGGTTGAATTTCGACCGTGTGTGGGAAGGCACCATGAGCGATTTGTACTACGACCCGGCCATTTGTCGCAACATTATGGTGGATATGCGTTATATTTTATTTGTGGTGGATAAGCTGGGGCATGCTCGTCGCTTATTGAATGAAATGATTATTGAAAAACATCAGCAATGAAAAAAATATACATATTCTTTTTTATGGTAACCTTGGGTTTAGAAAGTTTGGAAGCACAAGTACCGGCTAATGATGCACAGTATGCGTTCGGACAAAAGATTTTCGATTATTTCAAATCTCAGAAAGCCGATTTATTGGTAACCGCCATCGAACCGAATGCTAAGGACGATGTCAAGCAGAGTATATCCACATCGATATTGAATGCTTTGGATAAACTCAAAACCCTGGGAGAGCTTTCGCAAATGAAAATGGTTAATGTGTTGTATGATGAAAAGGGAAAAAAGCTTCTTATTCCGGTGTTAACAGGAAAAAAGGAGTTTATCATGTTAATTTTGGATAATGTGGTTGAACAAGAAGGGGCGTTATATTTAGCCGGACCGGTGCATGTGGTTCGTACCGAAAAGGAAAAGAGACTAACGCAGGCAAGGAAAATTTATATGGCCAAATGTTTTTCGTGTCATGGACAATATGGCGAGGGTATGGTAGGTCCTAACCTTACGGATGATTTTTGGAAATACGCCAAAACCGATGCGGTGGTAAAAGACATAATCGCCAACGGCCGCAAAGGAACCGTAATGATAGCATTTAAAGATTACCTTAGTGCTCGTGAAATAGATAATTTAATGATATATTTATCTATCCTTCAAGGCCAACGTATGCGAAAAGGAAAACCCGCCGAAGGGAACCAGGTTCAATTGTTGCGCAATCTTTATTTACAATAATTATTAATGAAAATAATAAAAAAATTATACATTTGCAAAATGAAAACACCCATGAGAAAAAATCAAAATCTTCTTACAATGAAACGAGTGCTTGTATTGATGGTCTTAACATTGGCTCCGGTATTAGTTGGGCGTGCTCAAATTAATGGTATAGATGATTTTATAACACAGATACAGGAGTTGCGTACGCTTTCTCAGAAAATGGGCAAATACTATATCCTGCAAAATTTGTATCCGTCCAACGAAAAATATAAAAAACAGGCACAAGAAAGCATGGATTCGTTTAATTCCATTTTGGTGGAATTGATAGAGCAGGCGCCTAGTGATGAGTTGCAAATGGAATTACAAAAACTGAATCTGACGTGGATGTATGTGGGGAAAGTTTTGAAAACCAAATACGACCGAGCCGCTGCGGCAAAGGTTTTGGATAAGTTGGAATACTTGCAAAACGAAGCTAAAAACATCGGTCAGTTGGCTATGGAATTGACCAAAAAGGATATGGCCAAAGTAATTATTACTGCTGCCGAGGCGCGAGTCATGCTCCAACGTATGAATCTTTATTTTATTGCGCACCGTGCGCGCATTCTTAATCAAAATATTGAACAACGCTTCAATGAATCGATTGTCAATTTAAAAAGCGAAATCCAGTTTTTAGAGAATTGGGAGGGTAATGACGAAACGACAAAAATGTTGCTGACGATGATCAAAGAACGGTTTCGTTCGTTTGGTAAAAATATTACACTAAAAAGTAAGGTATCACCGCTTACGGCTGATATGGTTACGGAAAATATGGACGAGGATTTTAAGTTGTTGGTAAAAACATTGAAAGAAAAAATGCAATAAAAAGTCAATAAACAAGGATAAATCAAAACGCCTTTTCCGAGGCGTTTTTTGTTTTTTGAAATACTACTTGTTTTTTGTAAATTAGCCCTCAAACAACCTTAATTTTAAGGAACAAAAGTTACATATATGTATAGTTCAAAAGTTATAGGATTGGGAAAATATGTACCCGAACGTACGGTTCCCAATGAAGAATTAACCCGTTACATGGAAACATCAGACACATGGATTCGTGAGCGGACAGGGATAGAAGAGCGTCATTGGGTGGAAGAGGGCGATGGAAACACAACCACCACAATGGCGGTGAAAGCATCGAGAATTGCGTTGGAACGTGCAGGTTTAAAGCCTTCGGACATTGATTTTATAGTCTTTGCAACTCTTAGCCCCGAACATTATTTCCCGGGTTCGGGCGTGCTGTTGCAAGACCAATTGGGCTGCAATACCATTGGCGCCTTGGATGTGCGCAATCAATGTAGTGGATTTGTCTATGCCACGGCTGTTGCCGACCAATTTATCCGTAGCGGAATGTATAAAAATATTTTGGTTGTGGGTTCCGAAGTGCAATCCACGGGATTGGATTTAAGCACGCGTGGCCGGGGCGTGGCCGTTATATTCGGTGATGGAGCCGGCGCTATGATTCTAACCCGTGACAAAGACACCTCGCGCGGCTATTTGGCTCATTCCTTGCATTCCGAAGGTAAATATGCCATGGAACTGGCCGTAAAAACACCGGGAAGTACTTTTCCGGTACCCAAATTATTTGAACATATAAAGGAGAATCCCGATGATATTTCATATTATCCTTATATGAACGGGAATTTTGTTTTTAAGCATGCCGTGGTACGGTTCCAGGAAGCAATTATGGAGGTATTAAACAAGGCGGGGTTGTCGCCTTCCGATGTAGATTTATTGATTCCGCACCAGGCGAATTTACGTATTTCCCAATTTGTTCAACGCCAATTGGGATTGCGGGATGATCAAATGTTTAACAATATTCAAAAATACGGAAACACCACTGCGGCATCCATTCCTATTGCCTTAACCGAGGCATGGGAACAAGGCCGCATCAAAGAAGGAGATGTGGTGCTTCAAGCGGCGTTCGGTAGCGGATTTACCTGGGGCGCCAATCTTATTAAATGGTAACACTATTTATGTAAATAACTAACCTAAATTTATGCCATATGTCAACTAAATTATCTTTGAGGAAAACCGTGCTCGCATTGATGCTCGGTTTCGGAATGATGTTCTACGCGACGGCACAGAAGTCGGTGATTAAGGGTATTGTGAAAGACAATACCGGCGAACCGCTTCCCAGTGCCGATATCGTAGTTGTCGAAACAGGCGTTGGTACGGTTACGGACTTCGACGGTAAGTTTCAAATCGAAGCCCAACAAGGCCAACACCTGAAAGTAAACTACATGGGCTATAAGTCCAAAACAGTGCTGATCAACTCCAATGCATTGGTGATCGTGTTGGAACCCGATGCCATCGGTTTGGATCAAGTGGTGGTTACCGGTACTTCGGGTGATGCTACCAAAAAGCAATTGGGTTCCACCATCGAAACCATCAAGGCCTCGGAATTGGGCCAACGCGAAGCCACGACGATAACCGAAGCTTTGCAAGGCCAAATTTCGGGTGCCTACATTACGCGAAACAATGGAGCTCCGGACGGTAACATCTCCGTGCGTTTGCGTGGTACCAGTACCATTCTCGGTAGTTCGGAACCCTTGATTATGATCGACGGGGTAATTGTGAACAACGAAGACCGCGGTATCACCGGATTGGGCTCGCATTCGCAAAATGCTTTGGTGGATCTGGATTTGGAAGATATCGCGCGCATCGAAGTATTGAAAGGACCCGCAGCATCGGCCATCTATGGTTCAATCGCTAGCAATGGTATCATTAACATTATTACCAAAAAAGGCCGTAGCGGCGAACCTTCGGTGAGCTTTACATCGCGTTTCGATTACAGTTCGGTACGTAAATACAAGCCTTTGAATTCGGTTAAGTTGTATAAAAATACAAATTCCGGTACCATCGAATCCTTGCCCGCATCGGTAAACGGTACTACGCTCGACCGCTACGATTGGGGCCGTGATTATATTTTCACCAAAGCACCCGGTTATTACAACGCAGTACAGGTAACCGGAGGAACTTCCGGTACGCGCTATTTGATTAGTGGAGGCATGCTGAACAACAATGGTGTTTTGCGTAATACGTCCTTTGATCGTAAAAACTTTAAGGTCAAACTGTTCCAAAAACTGGGTAAATATGTTGATGTAACGGGTTCACTGTACTATGCCCGTACCCATTCCAAAGAAATACCTTTCGGTGATTCATGGATTGCCAACCCGATGATCGGTTATATGTTTGGCGACAATATGGTTAAACCCGAGCCCAACGATCGTGGCGTTTATCCGGTAATCCGTAAAGTTTCTTCCGCCGATCCGCAAGGTGGATTGATGTATTTGGATTATTCCGGTAGCGGTAGCCAACAATGGTGGGGCAACCCTTGGGAAGCCATCGACCTGACCGATATGCACCTCTATGGCAACCGTATGATTTCGAACTTGCAAGTGGACGTTAAACCCATCGATGGTCTTAATATCAAATACACTTTTGGTTACGATTTTTCGGCGGTTAAACAGCATTTCCGTTTGCCTTACAATTTTACCAGTGACCGCAACGGTCGTTTGGCCAAATCCAACAGCTTCACCCGTATTATGAACTCGGCCATCGATGCGTCTTATTCCTATAATATTTTCGACAAATTAAAAGCCACTACGGGGGTAGGATACAGCTATCTCTATCGTGGATTGGAAACCTATCATGTGTCGCAAACTTCGGTTCCGTTGTTTGACAACATCCAGGTGTTCAATGGCGACAATGCCACCGCCAACGGTATTTACGAACGTGCATTGTGGGGAGGATACATCCAACAGGTATTTAACTACGACGATACCTTCTTCCTTACCTTGGCAGGACGTCAAGACGGGGCTTCCACTTTCGGTAAAAATCAACGTAATCAATTCTATCCGAAAGCTTCGGCCTCGTTGGTACTTTCTAACCTGGATTTCTTTAAAGACAATTTGAGCTTTATCAACGAATTCAAATTACGTGGTGCTTACGGCGAGGCCGGTAACCTTTCGGTGCTTGACCGTCCTTCGTTGAACTATATGTATCTGGGAACACTGTTCGGTTCGGGCAATTATTTGGGTCAAACTACCTATATGCCGCAAACGGCCGACGGTAACCCCGATATTCGTCCCGAACGCAGCAAAGAGTTGGAATTCGGTTTCGATGCTTCCATGTTCAAGGGACGTTTCGGTATTCAATTTACCTATTATAAGCAAAATATCCAGGATTTGGTTCTGAACCGTGTATTGGCTCCGTCCACCGGCTTCACAAGCCGTTTCGAAAACGTGGGTTCGGTGGAAAACAAAGGTATCGAACTTACCCTGACCGGCACGCCCGTTCAAACCACCGATTTCAAATGGGATATTACGGCTACTTATTCTACCAACCAAAACCGTGCTTATGATATTCCCGGATTCCGTATCCAAATGGCCGGATTCGGTGGAACATCCGTGGTACAAGAAGGTCAGCCCATCGGTGCATTCTACCTGTATTATTACGCAACCGATCAAAATGGCAACTGGGTTTTGGATGCCAACGGTAACCCGCAACGTGCCCGCGGACACTATGAAGATAAAGACGGCGACGGATTTGCCGAAACGCCCGTTCAGGATTTTGACAATAGCGGACAGCCTACCGGACAATTGCTGCGTAAAATTGTAGGTGACCCGCATCCCGATTTCATTGCTTCGTTGGGTCAAACCTTTACCTACAAAAACTTCTCCCTGCGTGTAACCCTCGAAGCCGTTCAAGGTTTCGATGTTTTGAACTGGGATAAGCGTATGGCTTACCGTTTCCCCATCGGCCAATTCTATGGCGAAGAGTTGCAATTGGTTCACGACGGAGTAAAAAATCCCGGCTGGTATGCTAATCGCTTTTTCATTTGGGAATCCTTCCTGGAAGACGGATCCTTTATCAAATTGCGTGAGGTTTCGTTGTCCTACAAATTCAAGCCGGCATGGAAATCGGTTAAACAAGTACGCTTTACCCTTTCGGGAACCAATTTGTTCTCGTGGGATAAATACTGGGGAATGGATCCCGAAGTAAACTATATGGGACGAAGCAACGTGGGCCGTTCGCAAGATTTTGGCGGCATTCCCATTCCGCGTGTGTTTAGTGCCAGTGTAAACATTAAACTTTAAAAATTGAAAGAACTATGAAAAATTTAGCTATAAAATTTCTGTTCTTACTGGGAATCGCGGCCTTGGCAGGCGCATGTAAGACAGAATTCGAAAATCATAATGCAGCTAGCGAAGCGGCTGTTTTACAAACCCCCGAAGCCTATCCCGGTATGGTATTGGGTCTGACCAAACACTTTACTTTGAACGCCTTGCCCGAAATAGCCCGCGGGCCGGGTGTGGTTTCGCGTGAAATCGGGGCAACCAATACCTACACCACCGAAAACGAATTGGAATCGGGAAGCATTCCCAACGACAATTCCAGCATTGCCCGTTTGTGGCGTTATTTGCACTACGAACGTGGTGTTGCCGAAAAAATCACCGACAACATCGACGATGTGGTATTTCCCAATGATGCCGAAAAAGCCGGCATCAAAGCCTATGCTTACTTCTTCCGTGGCATGACTACCGGCTATTTGGGTATGTATTGGGAAAAAGCGCCCATTGTTAATAACCCCAACAATGAAGCCGAGTTCAAAAGCCGATCCGAAGTTTTGAATGCGGCTATCGATTATTTGAACCAAGCCCAAAACATTCTGGCATCCCAAGCCGGAAGTGCCGATTATATCAACGGTTTGGTTTCGGCTCAGTTTTCGATCGAAGATATCATCCATGCCCTGAAAGCCCGTTACTATCTTGAACTGGGCGATTATGGCAATGTGATCACCGAAGCCGATGCCGTGGATTTGACAAAACCTTCGGTTTGGACCTACGACGGAACCACCTCCGACCAAAACCCTATTTGGAAATTGCAATACGATGCCGGTGCCAGCGAACGCTATAAAGCCCTCGATGGCATGGGTGTTACGCCCGAAGCCGGCGACGCACGTGTGGATTTCTACACCAATGGTTCCACGGGTATTACCACCGAAACCTGCGGGTTCAATACCCTTTACCTGAAAGGTTTCTGGTTCACCAGCGTGGATCCTATTCCCGTTTACCTGCCCGACGAAGTTAAGTTGATGAAAGCCGAAGCCTATGCTCAGCAAGGCGGAGCTAATTTGGCCAATGCCGTTACGTTGATTGACGAAGTACGCACCGACAATAGCGATATTTTCGGCGTTAATGCCAATTTGGGTGCTTGGACGGGTAACACGTCGAGTCAACAGGATGTGTTGGATCAAATCTTCTACAACTATGCCATGGAATGCTTCTTCCAAGGCGTACGTTGGAATGCCCACAAACGCATTTATCCCGATTATTTGAATGGCGTAACCCCGCCGGTGGATTGTGCCAAAATGCGTACGCGCAACTACTTCCCGTATCCCGAAAACGAAAAGGCCAACAATACCAACACACCGGCCGACCCCGCCATTTAAACGCTCGTGGGAAATTGATATAAAAACCGCCCTTTTTTCGGGGCGGTTTTTTTGTCTTATTTTTGTAAGGAAATTCTTTGGTGTTGAAAAAAAAACCACATGTAATTGTCGAAGTAGAGCGAATGAAACATCCCTATACGGGTTTGTATTATTTTTGCTTACAATTATCCAGAGCTTTATATGATTTCCACCGGCACGAAATGGATTTTACTTTTTTTAAATACCCGGGTGTTTATTTTCCCGGAGATCTTCCTGCGGTGAATCGTAAGCAATGGGATAAAATTTTTCTTTATAAAGATTGGCGTTATGATATTTGGCACGGTACCTGGCAATTGACCAAATATGTTCCCAAAGGAAAAATCAAATTTATTTATACCATCCACGATCTTAATTTTTTATATACCGATAAACCCGAATTAAAGAAAAAACGTTTGCTACAACAAATCCAGGAGCGTATCGACCGTGCCGATATGATAACGGTCATTTCCGATTATGTGCGCCGCGATGTGGAACAGCATTTGGATACACACGGAAAACCCGTACGGGTGATCTATAACGGAGTGGAAGTAAAACGTTTTCCGGAATTCGATGCGCCGCGCTACCGGCCGGAAAGGCCTTTTTTGTTTACCGTTGGCACGGTTTTATATAAAAAACATTTTCATGTGCTCCCCCGCTTGCTTCCGGGAACGGATTTCGAATTAATTATTGCCGGTATTCATCCCGACAAAGAATATTTGGAGCAGATCCGGGCCGAAGCGCGTAAATTCGGAGTGGAAAATCGCGTAATATTGACCGGACCCGTATCGGATGAAGAAAAATATTGGTATATGTCGCGGGCCGAGGCTTTTTTGTTTCCATCCATTTCCGAGGGATTTGGTATGCCGCCCGTGGAGGCCATGCGACTGGGAAAGCCCGTTTTCCTTTCCACCCATACCAGTTTGCCCGAAGTAGGAGGCCATGTAGCCTATTATTTCCAAAATTTCGAGCCGGAACATATGCGCAAAGTTTTATTGCATGGGCTCGAAGATTATCAAAAAAATAATCGTAAGGAGGAAATTATTCGTTGGTCGAACCAATTTACTTGGAAAAATGCTGCACGCAATTATGTGGCAGCTTATTTTGATGTGCTCAATGGAAAACTAAACATAACCGCACCCAAAGCCATCCCGGCCAAAACCGACCGGCGCATAACCGCTATTATTCCCACCAAAAACGAAGAAAAAAATATTGCCGATGCCATAAAGTCCGTGCAATGGGCCGACGAAATATTGGTTGTGGATTCCATATCCGATGACCGGACGGTGGAAATTGCCCGTAAAATGGGTGCGCGGGTAATTCAGCGGCAATTCGATGATTTTTCCTCCCAAAAAAACTTTGCCATCGAGCAGGCCAAGCACGATTGGATTTTTGTGTTGGATGCCGACGAACGCGTGCCCGAGGAACTACGCGACGAAATTTTACAAATTTTGCATTCCACCGACAAACATACGGCCTATTGGATCAAACGTATCAACTTTGTGGGCAAGCACCGCATCCGTTTCAGCGGGTGGCAAAACGATAAATGTATCCGGCTTTTTCATCGTGATTTTGCACGTTATAATGGTCATTATGTGCACGAAGAAATAAAAAACAACGGCAAGACCGGTTTCCTAAAAAAACCCATGTTTCATTATACCTACAAAAGTTTTGAGCAATTCGAAAACAAATTGGATTTCTATGCCCGGCTCAGGGCTCGCGAGTGGTTTGAACAGGGCCGTAAATACCGGGCTTGGCGGCAGTTTATTAAGTCTGTATACAGGTTTTTCAAGCACTATATTCTTCATCTGGGGTTCTTGGATGGCCGGTTGGGTTGGCGTTTGGCACGGCACTACTCCAAAGCAACATGGAAACGTTATGGTTATTTGAAGGCTATGGAAAAAAAACACGGTAGATGAACATTTTGGAGGTCATCAGGCAGGGTGGGGTGGTGCTTTACCCGTCCGACACGCTTTGGGGTTTGGGAGGCGATGCCACCAATGCCCGCGTGGCCCGGCGTATTGCTCAAATCAAAGGACGTCCGCCCGAAAAAGGATTTGTGATTTTGGTTTCCGATGTGGAAATGTTGAGCCGATATGTGAAAAACATTCCGGCTATTGCCGTCGATTTTTTGGAAAAACAGACGCACCCCACCACTATTGTATATCCGGCGGGGCGGAATTTGCCATCCGAAGTGATGGCACCCGATGGCAGTGTAGCCATCCGGGTGGTAAAAAAAGGTTTTGCCAAAGAGCTTATCAAAGCCGTTGGCCTTCCGCTGATTTCCACTTCGGCCAATTTTGCCGGACAACCTGCTCCAACGAGCTTCGATCATATCGATAAACGGTTTTTGGACTTGGTGGATTATGTCGTAAATTTGCACCGCCAAAAAATAACGGATCGTCCTTCGCGCATAGTGCGGGTATATGCGGACGATACGTTTGAAATCCTGCGCCCTTGAACACGACCTATCCCGATTTGGCCAATGCCTTAAAAAATCCGTTATTTCGCCGTATCGGTGAGTTGGGCGACGATTTGCATGTGCCCGTTTATGTGATAGGTGGCTATGTGCGCGATTTTTTCCTGACCGGTGCGCCCAAAAAAGATATCGACTTTGTGGTGGTGGGCGATGCCATCGGATTTGTGGAAAAGCTTATCCGGCAATTGGGCATAAAACAATATCATGTTTACCGGAATTTTGGCACGGCCATGTTGCGCTATGGTGATTTTGTGTTGGAATTTGTGGGTGCACGCAAAGAATCCTATGCCCGCCATTCGCGAAAACCCCGGGTGGAACCCGGTACTTTGGAAGATGATTTGAAGCGCAGGGATTTTACGATCAACACCTTGGCTTTGGGATTGAATAAGGATAATTTCGGCCAATTGATCAATCCTTTCAACGGACTCAAAGACCTGCACGACCGCATTATCCGCACCCCTTTGGATCCCGATATTACGTTCTCGGATGACCCCTTGCGTATGATGCGTGCCATTCGCTTTGCCACGCAATTGGATTTCGACATTCATCCGCAAACCCTTAGGGCCATTAACCGCAACAGCGAAAGGCTACAAATCGTTTCGCCCGAGCGCATTATTGATGAATTCAACAAAATTTTGCTTGCCGA
>JALWYR010000076.1 GCA_027003085.1 Flavobacteriales bacterium | reverse complement strand
ATGGTTTTTTGCGGAAGCGGTTTCACGTAAACGATGTCATTGTTTTTGAGCCGGAAAAACGGCGAATTCATAGCCGAGCGTTGCGTCAGGTCCAATTGGCCGATTTCCTTGGTGCCGTCTTCCAGCGTGCGGATGACCGTAATGTGTTTGCGGTCGCCGGTGAGTTGCACATCGCCGGCTTCGGCCAGCACTTCCAGAATGTTGGGATTTTGTTTGAACAAATACACATTGCCCGTATGACCCACTTCGCCCAAAACGGTTACGAAAATCCCGGCCGGAAGCACTTTGACATACAAATCCTGCGGATTGCGCAGTTGTGTGGCCAATAATTGTTTTTGAATGTCGGATTTCAATTCATCGGCGGTTTTTCCTTCGGCCTTGATTTTGCCCAAAACGGGCAATTCTATGTTTCCGTCTTTGTCCACCAAGTAGGCCGTGAAATACAAGTTTTGACCATTAATAGCATTGACATTACTTTGATTTTTACTACCCAATAATTTGTTCAACGCCTCATCACGGGTTTTGATGTCGATATAAATTTGGTCGGCTTTTTTAAAACGGTATTCCACGCTTTCCTCTTTGTTGGGATGCGTGCCGTCGTCTTGCAAATAAATCAACTTGCGCGTAGGAATGCAAGACTGGAAAATACCTGCAAAGATTAGAAAAACGAGAATTTTTTTCATAAAAACGCTTTGAAAGGAGCGGCGGAAACAAATTTACGTCAAAAAATCCAAATCGGGATAGAGCAAATCGTCTTTGGGATAACGCTTAACGTGAATCCGGCGCACTTGCCGGTAGAGCGTTTCTTTGAGCGAATCGATATTGATTTTTTTCTCGGCCGAAATAAACAAAGGGGCCGGTTTGTGGCGTGCATACTCGTTTTGTAGCATTTGGAATGCTTCGGCATCGAGCAAATCGATTTTGTTGAATACCAAAATTTCGGGCTTGTTGCTTGCATCGATTTCTTGCAAGATTTGACGCACCGTGCCAATGTGTTCCTCACGGGCCGGATGGGCCGCATCCACAATGTGAAGCAAAATATCGGCTTCGCGCACTTCGTCCAGCGTGGATTTGAAGGATTCCACCAACTGCGTGGGCAATTTTCGTATAAATCCCACCGTGTCGGAAATAAGGAACGAAATATTGCCCACTTGGATTTTGGCTGTTTTGGTGTCGAGTGTGGCAAAGAGTTTGTTTTCGGCCGGCACCTTGGATTTGGCCAAAAGGTTCATCAGCGTGGATTTGCCCACATTGGTATAACCCACCAGGGCCACACGCACCAGTTTGCCGCGGTTGCTGCGTTGGATGCGTTTTTGGATGTCGATTTTGGCCAATTTTCGTTTGAGGTCGGCAATGCGTTTTTGCACAATACGGCGGTCGGTTTCGATTTCGCGTTCACCGGGCCCGCGCATCCCGATACCGCCGCGTTGGCGTTCAAGGTGCGTCCACATACCTTTGAGCCGCGGAAGCAAATATTCGTATTGCGCCAATTCCACCTGTGTGCGCGCATAGGCCGTCCGGGCCCGCATAGCAAAAATGTCCAGAATCAGCCGGGTGCGGTCCAGGATTTTGACACCCAATTCCTTTTCCAATTGAAATTGTTGCGAGGGGCTGAGTTCGTCGTCGAAAACCACCGTATCGATGCTGTTATCGGCCACAAATTGCTTGATTTCGTCCAATTTTCCGTGTCCTACAAAGGTTTTGGGATTGGGCCTGGGGAGCCGCTGCACAAAGCGGTGAACAGGTTCACCCCCGGCCGTGCGCACCAAAAAGGCCAATTCGTCCAAATATTCTTTTACCTGTTCTTTGGTTTGGCCTTGGGTAACCAAACCCACCAATACCGTGCGTTCGGGAACCGGATTCAGGTTTTTGTTTTCGATCAAAGTGCAAAAAATTTTTAGGGTTTGTTGCCGTTGAATTTATCTTTGAGCGCTTGCAATTTGGCTTCGTGTTCGCGGAGTTTGATCCGTTCATATACGTTGCGGAAAACCATTTTGGTGTAATTGGGAAAATCGGCCTGCATAATCCAGCCGTAGTAGCCGGGGTCTTTTTGCAGCACGTCTTCGATGCGTTGGCCCTTGTATTTTCCGAAATTGATGATTTCGTCGCCCTTTTCGTCATACACCACGCGGCCCTGAAAGTCGGCATAGCGTCCGAATCCGGCAAAGGCGGCCAATTGGTCGGGGGTTTGGGGCAGGTCGTCGTATTTTTCCAATTGGGCACGAAACACTTCCCAGGTGGCCCTTACGTCGGCTTCGGCCGAATGGGCGTTTTCCAATTCCTTGCCCGTATAAAACCGGTAGGCGGCCGACAGGTTGCGGGGTTCTTTTTTGTGATAAATCACCTGCACGTCGATGGTTTTGTTCTTTTTCAAATCCACCTGCTTGCCGGCGCGAATCAGTTCCTCCACCAGCATAGGCAAATCGAAGCGGTTGGAATTGAAACCCACCAGGTAGGCGTCTTCCACCAGCCGGTATATTTCGTCGGCCACTTCTTCGAATTTGGGCTCATTTTTTACGTCTTCATCCGTGATGCCGTGAATTTGGGTGGCTTTGGGCGGAATGGGAATGCCGGGATTGATCCGGCGGGTATAAAGCTTTTCGGTGCCATCGGGTTCCACGCGCAGGATGGATATTTCCACAATACGGTCTTTGGCCGGGTTGATGCCCGTGGTTTCCAGGTCGAAAATAGCAAGCGGACGGTCGAAATCAAATTTCATAATCTAAGGATTTGCCGGTGTGCCGGCCCGGCGTTGGCGGGCCTTTTGCACGCTGTCGATTCGTCGCAAAGATGGGAATATTTTTCGTTTCGGGGCATAATTTCTAAGAAATTTCACTGCAAAGATTGAATAAACTCCATAAACTCATTAATCCCGACTCGTTTCATAATGGCTTTGGCCAGCAAATAAACTTTTGTTTGGCCTGTATCCGGAAAATAGTGGGCTTTGTCGGTATCGGCATTGCTTGCATTTACAATAGCTTCTTTGATAAGCATCAAATAAGATTCTTTGCTGTAACCACCTTTCGACTTGGAATTCAATGCTTGTTTCCAATCCTTGCATTTGTTGCTGGATTTCAGGTTTCCGGGGACTGATGCATTTATGTGATAATACAACCATACTTCGAAACAAGGATTGCTAATGGCAATATGCCAATTGGGTTTTTGGCGGCAATATTCGGCAATTTCCCTTATTTGTTCTTTTTTCCAATCGTCCACGTCCAAAACAAACCACAATTCGTCTTCGTCATCAAGGCCTTCCTTTTCGATATACCGAACCGCCCTGTCCAAAAGCCACTTCGGCGCCGATTTATTGGAATGTTTAACTTGCATTTCCGAATCGGATACAATTTCTTCTATAATATCAATGGCAATGCCCCGGGATATTGATTCCAGAAAGCGGAAATAGTCCGCCTCGCGTTTGCCTTCGCAAGCAATGGCAAACAAGCGGTAGTCACGTTTAAGTCCGTAGGCTTCCCTTTTATACCCTCGTTTTTTTCGCATCATTCCAATCGAGGTTTTTCAAATCGCCGGTAAACGGAATGGCGCCGAAACGTCCTTTCAAGTATCCTTTGCGAAGGTCCAAATCGGGCCGGGGCCGGAATTCGCTTAACGAATAAAGCTCCGTGGCTCCTTCGTCGTTTTTTTCGGCAAACCAAATTTCGTCCTGACGAAAAATATTCAAATCCAAAAGGTTGGATTCGTGGGTGGTAAAAATCAATTGCCCTTTTGTGCGGGGCTCATTCATGATTTTTTTGGCCAATTCATAGAGCAAGGCCGGGTGAATACTTTGGTCAATTTCGTCAATAAAAAAAGTTACGTCTTCATTAAGGATTTGATAAAAGGCCGGAATAAAATCCAACAACCGGCGGGTTCCGTCCGATTCTTCGGTAAGGTCGAAGTTTATTTTTTCTTTGTTTTTATTAATATGTTCAGCAACGATTTTTTTTACAAAATATTTTTTATCCTCTTTCGTAGCAACAAAATATTCATCATTCCTAGTGAAAATAATTTCTTTTTTATTTTCGTTTAAATCATTTTGTAAGTTCAATTTAAATTCTTCATCATCGATACCAAAGAATGAATCGAAAGGAATGTTCAAAATATCCAAGCCATTAGCACCTACTTGCATGGATTGTAATAAGTTATTTGTAAAATGCTTAACCTTTGAATCAGATAAAAATGGGACTAATCCTATAAATTTTGATTTGTGATAAATAATCTTCAAATTTTTTTTAATCCAAAATCTTACATTAGAAATATCAATTTGTTTGAGAATATTATATTTGTTTAATAATAGCTCATCATGTTGCAGCAATTGCTGTTCCAGCAATTGAACAAGCAATTTGTCCTTGGGCGTTTTAAGGAATTTGGCGTTGAACTTGATTTTGCTTTTACCGTTTTCAAGGGTTTTCCTCTCGAAAATCATTTTGTCGGCCGTGGTAACGCCCGAAATATAAAGCCATTCGTTTTCGACCGTTCTGTCATTGAGTTGGACGCCGTAGTGATAGATTTTTCGTTTAAAGTAGAATTCAATTTCAAAATTAACCGGTTTGCCGGCGTTTCCGGGATCCAATTTGAATTTTTTCGGATTTACCGATGCGGACAATTTTCCCGTGCTTACCAAGTTTTGGAAAAAACCGACGGACTTAATCAAATTGGATTTTCCGGCACCATTGGCGCCGTAAATAACCGAACCTTTGAGAATTTTCAAGCTTTTGGCCTTGTATAAATGATGCGGATGAATCCGAAAATTATCGGCCAACATGTTGAATTCGGTTTCATCTTTGAACGACAGGAAATTTTCGACAACAAATCGGATGAGCATAATTTTGTGTTTTTAAAACGGAAAATTCGATTTACTATCGCAAAAATACGAATTTTTTTTATAAATATAAATTTCCAGGAGAAAATATCGTAATAAATATAGGTAAAAAATATCCACATAAACATTCAAGCTAAATTCCAGCCCCAAAATAGAAAGTAAAAACATCAAAAAAATAAATTTGAATAAACCCCGAAAAACTTATCTATCAAGGATTTGCCGATGTGCCGGCCCGGCGTTGGCGGGCCTTTTGCACGCTGTCGATTCGTCGCAAAGATGGGAATAATTTTCGTTTCGATACAAAGCGTTCGGGATGGCGGTAACGTTCGGGCATTTTTTCCATAAACCGGGGAAACAACTTGTAGTAATCCACCGGCACTTTCGAAGGCGTGCGGTCCAAAATGCCTTCGGAAAACGCGCGTTGCAAAATATCTTCCATCCAAAAATCGTCTTTGGACGTGGAAGGTTCGTAACGCATTTTCAAATCGATTTTATAGATTTTGGCCAGGGATTGCCACCACATGGCCGAAAGACCGCTCTTGTATTTTTTGAGGAACTCATACACGGTCATACCCGTTTGCCGGTGCACCAGTTTAACCAAGACCCGCCCTTCGGTTACGGTGAGTTCGTGCAATTGCGGTTCGATAACCTTGCGCACATAGCGCTCCACAATGCGCTTGTAGTGCCGGCGTTGGGCGGGCGTCATCCGGCTGAGCCGTTCGTCCAGTTTTTGCAGGTCTTCGCCCATTTTTTTGGCCAGTGGATAAACCTTGACGGTTTTGCGCCAAAGCACACGGTATTTGTAGTAATCGGACATACGCGAAAAATACAGGTCGGGGAGCAAAACAATGGTGTCCAGCGAAAACACCGGAATGGTATCGGTAGGCGTTATTTCCACACTGTCCGACACCATCCACTGCCCCATTACCTCCTGCCGTCGGGCTTCGAAAGTGCTGTCGGCCGATTGGGACCAAACCGCCAAGGGTAGCCCGGCGGCAAACAAGATGATAAACAATCGTCGAACCATATTTTTCTAAAATAGCTACCTTTGCCGGTGCAAATACCGTGCAAATTTTATGCCCATCAAGCGCAATTTAGCCAATTTTTTCACGCTGCTCAACCTTTTGGCGGGCACTGCGGCCATCGTATTTATTTTCCGTGGCCAATATTTAACGGCTTTTTGGTTGGTTTTGACCGGTATCGGATTCGACTTTATCGATGGCTTGGTGGCACGGCTAACCCGAACGAGTTCCGCCTTGGGTTTGGAATTGGATTCCCTGGCCGATTTGGTAACCAGCGGCTTGGCACCTGCTTTTTTGCTATTCAGGATTTGGCAGGAGGTGATGCCCGCTTCGTCCGTGCCTTGGTTTGCGCTGCTCATTGCGCCGGCATCGGCTTGGCGCTTGGCCCGTTTCAACCTGGACCCGCGCCAAAAAGAACATTTTATCGGTCTGCCCACGCCGGCCAATGCCCTTTTTTTGTTTTCGGTAGGGCTTAGCATCGCCTATCACCCGGATTTTTTCCTGACACCTTATTTCCGCTTGCCTGTGGTGGCCGTGTCGGTTGTTTTGTTTTCGGCCCTGATGCTCAATGCGCCCGTGCCTTTGTTGGCCCTGAAATTCAAGGATGGCGCTTGGCAAAATAATGCGTTCAAATACCTGTTGATTGTGCTTTCGGCAATCTTGTTGTTTTGGCTTGGCATTCCGGGAATTGTTTTCGTGCTTTTGCTCTATATTTTGCTTTCGATTGTTTATTTCCAAAAGCATCCGGCGTGAAGCATTTGCTCAAACTCTATGCTTACATCATCGGTTTTTTTGTCGGCATATTTTTGCTGATGAACTTAACGGGTTGGCTGTCGGTGAGCGATGTCAAGCACTATGTGGCGGCCGTAACCGGTAGTTCGCCGTTGGTGATAGGCCTGGTTATCGGCCTTTTATTGGCCTCGGACGTGTTTTTTGCCGTGCCCACGATTTTTTTGGTTACCAGCGCCGGCTATTTGTTGGGTTTTTGGGCCGGACTGTTGGTTACGGTGGCGGGTATGTTTCTTTCGGGACTTATTGCCTACACGCTTTGCCGCTGGTCGGGCCACCGGATTTTGCGCTGGGTATTGGGCGGCGAGGACGAAATGCGCCAGGTGCGCGAATTGTTCCA
>JALWYR010000075.1:3878-6974 GCA_027003085.1 Flavobacteriales bacterium | reverse complement strand
ACACGCGGCGAAGCCGCTCCCATCATACGGGCCGTTTCATAGATATCGCCGGCCGGAATGGTGGTAACGCCTTCGGCCCATTCGGGCGTGTATTTTTGCACGTGCGCTTTGAGCAGGTCGAAGCCGTAGGTGTATTTGGCCACATATTCCTTGTCATACAATCCTTCATTAATAATAACGTTCATCCATGCCAAAAGCAACGCCAAATCCGTTGCGGGTTTAATGGGCAACCATTTGGTGGAATGGCCGGCCATGGTCGAAAAGCGCGGGTCCACGGTGATGATGGTTCCGCCGCGGTCGATCAGGTCCGAAATATCTTGCACATGGCCGTTGTGCATATTTTCGCCGAAGTGGCTGCCGATAAGCACCAAACAATCGGTGTTTTTGATGTCGGTGGGTTCGGGTGATGCCAATCCGGCTCCGTAGGTGGCGATAAATCCCGCTTCGCGGGCAATCAAGCACTGGGCACCTGCGGGTTCGCCCATGGTGTCGGAACCCCAGGCCTTGAACAGGTGTTCAAAGTGGGGGCCGGTTTTGCCGTGGAATAGCAAGGCAAAACTTTCCTTACCGTATTTACGGTCGATTTCCTTCATTTTTTCGGCCACCAAATCCAAGGCTTCGTCCCAGGAGGCCTTACGGAAATACTGTTTACCGTCTTTGCCGGTTTCGCGAATCAAGGGTGTTTTGAGCCGGTCGTCGTCGTAATACATACCCAAACCGCCGGTTCCGCGCGGACATAAGCGTCCGTTGCTGTGCGGGTCCAGGTCGTTTCCGATGATTTTACGGATTTTTCCGTCTTGGTCCAAGTAGGTCCATCCGGCACAATTCCAAAAACACACTTCGCAAACCGTGGGCACTTTTACCGCTTCGTTTTCCAACAGCGGCCGGGGCTCTTCCTTGAACAGGGACGAGAACCAACCGCCCGTAGCGGGCAACACGGCTGCACCGGCGGTGGCGGCCCCGGATATTTTGAGAAATTGCCTGCGATTGAGCTTGCTCATAGCTTAACTTTTGTTACACTAAAAATATAGCAGTCCGCTCCAAAAAAATCTGATGATTAACATAATTTCGTAGAATGACCAACGTAGATAACCGGTTTTGTGTTTTTCGTCAGTTTCCTCCTTTTTTGGCATAAATATTTCGTAAAAAGAATGGTTCTTATTACATTGAAAATATATTACTCGTCGCTTTAAACAAGTATCTTTTTTTCCGGGACGTTACGAACGGGCGCGCCGGATGCGCTAAAATGCCCGATCCCGCCAAAAATGCTTAACTTCGCCCAAGCAAGTATTTAGCCCAAATTCCGTTCGTTATGACTTGGACACAATGGTTCTACACTTTCCTGATAGCCAATGTTTTTCATTTTTTGATGTATGCCAATTTTTACCGGCGTGCCGGCTATCCGCGTTGGGCGGCCCTGGTGCCCGTATACAACCTGTATGTGCTCACGCGTATCATTAACCGGCCCTGGTGGTGGATGCTCCTTTTGATGATTCCGGTGGTCAATTTGCTGATGATTCCCACCTATTGGTTCCAAGTGCTGGAAGTGTTCGGCAAAAACACCGCGCGCGACAAATGGCTGGTATTGCTCACGCTGGGACTTTACCTTGTTTACCTCAATTGGACCGAAGCCGATAAATTGCCCTACAATCCCGAACACGACAGCAAGGAAACCATTTTGGGCATTATCGTGTTTGCCGTAACGGCAGCTACGCTTGTACACACCTTCGGATTCCAACCCTTTGTGATCCCCACATCGTCATTGGAAAACACCCTTTTGGTGGGCGACTACCTGTTTGTCAGTAAATTGCACTACGGACCGCGTGTACCCATGACCACGCTCCAAATTCCCATGCTTCACGACACCGTTCCGGTGATCAAAATGCGATCCTACATCAAACGTCCGCTGCTGCCCTACTTGCGCTTGCCCGGATTTCAAAAGGTCAAACGCTACGACATTGTGGTATTCAACTGGCCGGCCGACACCGTGGAGCAGTTTTATAAAAAAACCAGTAAATACATTTACAAACCCATCGATAAAAAGTCCAACTACGTAAAACGTTGCGTGGGCCTGCCCGGCGATACCATTCAAGTCAAGCAAGGCATTCTTTACGTGAACGGCAAACCCGCCCGCTATCCCGACCGGACGCACTTGAAACACGATTATGTGGTGCGCACCAAGCAGGGGCTAAGTTTTTCGCGCCGGCAAATCAATTACTTGCTCGACAAATTTCATGTTTACGAATACCTCCGGGAGCCGGACGGAAGTTTTAAAATCAACATGACCCGCGAAGCCGCCCGGGCCGTGCGCGGCTTTCCGCAAACCGATACGGTGTATATGTTCATGGATACAACAACCAGACATTTGTTCGGTAATCCTTCGTGGTCGTTTGACAACTACGGCCCGCTTTATATTCCGCGCAAGGGCGATACGGTTACACTTACGCGCGAAAACTTTCCGATCTACAAACGCCTGCTCGAAGAATACGAAACCATGGAACCGCTTACCTACAACCGGGTGGAATGGAAAAACGGAAGTGTTTATATCAACGGCAAGCCGGTCAAAAAATACGTGTTCAAGCAGGATTACTACTGGATGATGGGCGACAACCGCAGCCACTCGGAAGATTCGCGTGTGTGGGGCTTTGTGCCTTGGACGCATATTGTGGGTAAGCCCGTACTGATTTGGTTCAGCAAAGACAATGTTACCGGCAAAATCCGCTGGAACCGGCTCTTTACCACCGTAAGCGGAAAAGGTAAACGGGTGAGTTATGTTTGGTATGTGGTAGCCATACTTTTACTCTGGTTTGTGGTTTGGCCCTATTACCGCAAGCGGAAGAATGAAATGAACGGTTAACCGGGTAGATAAAAGATTTCACCAAGGTTTTTTGCAGGAACGGGCGTAGGGTTGCCCGGGGTTTCCCTCTGTGTTACGCTGTGAAATTAACGCTGTGTCCTCTGTGGTTTATTTCTTTTAATTTAACCACAGAGTCGCACAGAGTACGGCACAGAGTCGCGCAGAGTTTTTTTCTTTCCGCCACTGAAAACATTGACGGACATTGCTATTTTGCAATCCGGCCTAATCTTACAAGAAAC
>JALWYR010000075.1:0-3778 GCA_027003085.1 Flavobacteriales bacterium | reverse complement strand
CTTTTAATTTAACCACAGAGTCGCACAGAGTACGGCACAGAGTCGCGCAGAGTTTTTTTCTTTCCGCCACTGAAAACATTGACGGACATTGCTATTTTGCAATCCGGCCTAATCTTACAAGAAACTAACCCTCTGTGTTACTCTGTGAAATATAACTCTGTGTCCTCTGTGGTTTATACCATTTAATTTAGCCACAGCATTGCACGGAGTTTTTTGTATTATGTTACGAAAAGATTTCGAGCCCCTGGTTTAAAAAAACCGCCCGCCGTGCTGGCGAGCGGTTGTCAGGATGATTTTGCCGGACAGTATCAGTCCAAATCGAATTTGATTCCTTGGGCCAAGGGCAGTTCTTTGCTGTAATTGACCGTGGACGTTTGCCGGCGCATATAGGCCTTCCAGGCGTCGGAACCCGATTCGCGTCCGCCGCCCGTATCTTTTTCGCCGCCGAAGGCACCGCCGATTTCGGCGCCCGACGTACCGGTGTTCACGTTGGCAATACCGCAGTCGGAGCCCACGGCCGAAACAAAGAGTTCGGCTTCGCGCAGGTTTTCGGTAAAAATGGCCGACGAAAGCCCTTGCGGAACATCGTTGTTGATGGCAATGGCATTTTCCACATCACCGCTGTATTTAATCAGGTAAACAATGGGCGCAAAGGTTTCTTCCTGCACGATTTCGTAGTGATTTTCGGCTTCGGCAATGGCCGGCACCACATACAGGCCGGTTTCATAGCCAGGACCTTCCAGCACTTGCCCGCCGTAGATTACTTTTCCGCCTTCTTTTTCCACTTGTTCCAGGGCATATTTGAAATTGTCCACCGCATATTTGTCGATCAGCGGCCCTACCAAGGTTTTTTCATCCAAAGGATTGCCTATGCGTTCGGCGATTTTTTTGTAGGCGTTGATCATTTTTTCCTTAAACTCGTCGTAGATACTTTCGTGCAAAATGATGCGGCGCGTGCTGGTGCAACGTTGGCCGGCCGTGCCCACCGTGCCGAACACCGTGGACATAAGCGCCAAATTTTGGTTGGCGTTGGGCGTAATAATCACGGCGTTGTTACCACCCAATTCCAGGATGGTTTTGCCCAACCGTTTGCCCACCACTTCGGCCACATGGCGTCCGGTGGCAATGGAACCGGTCATGGAAATAAGCGGAATCCGTTTGTCGGAAAGGAAGTTGTCGCCCATTACCGACGAACGGGCAATCACCAGGTTAAACACCCCTTCGGGCACGTTGTTTTCCTCCAAAACCGATTGAATAATGTTGTGCGTGGCAATGGCCGTAAGCGGTGTTTTCGACGAAGGTTTCCAAATCACCGTATCGCCGGCCGTAATGGCCAGGGCGGTGTTCCAGGCCCACACGGCCACCGGAAAGTTAAACGATGTGATGATGCCCACGGGCCCCAGCGGTTGATATTGTTCGAAAAGCCGGTGTTCGGGACGTTCCGATTGCAAACTTACGCCGTTCATGGTGCGTGCTTGGCCCACGGCAAAATCGCAAATGTCGATCATTTCCTGCACCTCGCCTTTGCCTTCCACCAGGATTTTACCCATTTCGTAGGTTACCAAGGCCCCCAAATCGTCTTTGTATTCACGCAATTTAAGCCCTATTTGCCGCACCACTTCGGCCCGCACGGGCGCCGGCACTTTACGCCAATGGCGGAATGCTTCCACCGATTTTTGCACCACCATTTCATAATCGTCCAAGGTGGCCGTCTTCACTTCGGCTATTTTTTTTCCGTCCACGGGCGAGTAGGACGCGCTGATTTTTCCGTCGGTGTCATACCAACGGGTTCCGGTAGACACGCCGGGATTCAGGTCTTTGATGCCCAGGCGTTCCAACACTTTGCTAATATCCACAGTTTGTGCCATAGTTCTATTGTATTGATTTTGGGTAAAAATACGCATAATCCTTGCAACGTCCAATGATATTTTGATTTGGGCGCCCCGCCGCTCGGGTTCGGCGGCTTCGCCAACGCCAAGCGCTTCGGCCGGCGGAGCGTCCTCGCGCTTGGCGTGCCGAACACCGGCGCCGGCCGGGCTGTCCGCTCAAATGCGGCTTGGGCCGCGGCGGTTTGCTAAGGGCCGGCTGCGGTGTCTCCTCGGTTCCTCGGAGCCTGCTCGCCGGCAGCAAACCATGCCGCGCCCCTTCGGCTCATACCGCTCCCATCCCTGGCGCGATAATAAGGTGCGCGCCATAAATCGCGCTTGAATATCGAACACCGAGTAATCGATTTAAGATTTCCGATTTACGTTCTCCTACTGTAAACATTGAAGCAACGCGTCATTTCGATGGAGTGCCCGAAGGGCGCGACCGAGAAATCTCGACACGGGCAATTCATACAAGGCGGAATGTTACGTTCGTATTGTCCAATCCGTAAAGAGATTCCTCATTGCCGCTACGCGGCTTCGTCGGAATGACACTGTTCTCCTACTCCAAATATTGAAGTAGAACCGTTATTCCAATTTACGTCTTGAAAAAATCAAAATCTCCAACCCAGCAATAACACGGCATGTAATCCGTAGTAACCGTAACCGGGAAGATACAACCCGCTTAATCCTAATTTCAAATCAAATCCATTTTTAGTAATATAATTAACTCCGAAAGGAATCTGAATCTGAAAATCATTGTCCAATGTTCCACAATTCAGTCCGGCATATCCTTTCAATTTACCGGGAGTGTAGGGATTGAAATAGTATTTGAACCCGAACGTCAAACCTCCCCCGTGCTGCTCAACATCTATCATTCCGGATATCTCCAAATTAAAACCCGGTGTAACAAAATAGTCCGTTTGAATTCTATAAAATGCCGATTCCGAATCAAGCCCCATCATCAATCCCGCATCGACTCCGAACCTTCGGTTCATTCTAATCAAATCCGGTGAAACATCCATTACCTCTCCGTTGCGAAAAATAATTTTTTCGATTTTATTGGTTCTTAAAACAATAATAGGACTGTCGTTGGTGTTGAGAAGTTTATATTTTACGATAAAATCCGATTTTTCAACCACATAAGCATTGATCACATTACCATCTTTAAGAATAATTTTGTCCTGCGCATATATGTTTTGAATCAAAATTAATACGCCTATGGTTAATAAAAATTTTATCGCTCTCATCAATGCCGGATTTGGTTCTCGATTTGTCTGATAAAAGTAATAAAAAAAAACCAACCTGTCAAAAAATCGATTAAAACGCGCAAATGAAAAGGTTTTTGAATTCCCGCCGGAAAACGGCAAAAACCGGTCCTCAAAGCATTCGAAGCCAAACATACATCACAGCTTGCAAGACACACAGCCTTGCCGATAGATTTTAAAAAAATATTATTGAATATGATTTTTGTCATAAAAATGCGAACAAAATAAAGATTTGAATAGCCCCGGACATTTATCAAAACATGAGAACGATTTGATTTATTATAAAAACAATACCCTTTAATTGTCTATCATTTAATTTGTTATGTTCATAATTAAATACATAAAACCCATTTTGTGCACAAGAACACGACTTTTTTCTAAAAATGAATAATAATAGACCAAATACTGATATTTATCATAAAAAACAAAACCCAAATCACCGGATTCACCGCTTGTCAGTTTAGGTATCTCCGCTTCCTTGTATTTTATGCGCATCAAAAAAACGATGACTATGGAAAATATGTTTACTGCGCCCAAACAAAATTGGGAAAAATGGGAAACCAAACTGGTGATATACAGTATTTTAACAGGTATTGTCGGCTTAATTGTCTTGGGATGGCTGCTTCACGTTTGGTAAAAATGCGC
>JALWYR010000074.1 GCA_027003085.1 Flavobacteriales bacterium | reverse complement strand
ACTACGCCAGTGCCTTGGGCTTTACCTACGGTTACATCGGTTCGGTGCTGCTGATGATTTTCAACGTGGTGATGATTATGAAACCCGGGTGGTTCGGCATCCAAAACGATCCGACCTTACCCGCCCGGATCTCTTTTGTGAGCGTGGGACTGTGGTGGATACTCTTTGCCCAAATTCCCTTCCGAAAGCTACCCGACAATATTTACGAAAAACCACGCTCCGTCGGCTTTAAAGACCTGACCAAGGGCTATGTCAAACTGCTGGAAGTGCTTCGAAAAATCAGGCATCAACCTTTTTTGCGCCGGTTTCTTTACGGTTTTTTCCTTTACAGCTTTGCCGCACAAACCATATTTTACATCGCCGGCCTGTTCGGTAGCAAGGAACTGGAACTCCCGGCCCACAAACTCATTCTCACCATCCTGATTGTGCAATTGGTGGGTATTGTGGGCGCCATGTCGTTTTCCAAAATGGCCGAAAAAACCGGCAACATCTACGCCCTGCTCACGGTTTTGGGTATTTGGACGCTTATCGCCATTTTGGCTTTCAGGCTCGACAAAAACAATCCGAACGTGGAGTATTTGTTCTACTTCCTGGGAGGACTGGTGGGCATGGTGATGGGCTCCATTCAAACGCTTTCGCGCTCCACCTATTCCAAAATGCTTCCCGACGACCCTTCGGTGCACACCACCTATTTCAGTTTCTACGACGTAACCGAAAAAATTGCCATCGTTTTGGGCTCCTTTGCTTGGGGCATGTTGGAATATCTTACCGGCTCCATGCGTGCGGCCATTGTAATGATGATGCTTGTTTTTATTGCTTCGGGACTGATCATTTACCCGCTCCAAAAATATTGGAAACAACATTTCGGATGATTTTTTAGGGCGCCCGGCTGCTCACGTTCTTGCAAGCCGCGTTGCTTCACGGTCGTTCGCACCGCGGCGCAATCACGTGGCAGCCGCCGGGCTGTCCGCTCAAATGCGGCTCGGGCAAGGGCGGTTTGCCAATTGCCGGCGCCGTGGTCTCTTGCGTTGCGAGCCCCCGCCGCCGGCGGCAAGCCGAGCCCTTCCCCCACGCCGCATAACCGCTCCCATCCCTGGCGCTTTATGGCGCGCGATAAATCGCGCTTGAATATCGAACACCGAACAATCGATTGAAGATTTACGATTTGCGCTCTCCTACTGCAAACATTAAAGGCGAAACCGCCCGTGGGTTTGTCGCATTGTGTGAATGACAAAGGAATGCAAACCGGAGCCCCCGGATTCCCGCTTTCGCGGGAATGACAAAAAGAATACCCGAGGAGACCGAAGGGCTCCGAGGGCCGCAAGGAGACGCCGCAGGCGGCTCCGCAGCGCGCGAGGGGAGACCAACGCGAAGCCATAGGCGAAGCGTGCGGGCTCCCCGAGCTGCGTAGCGAGACCGCCAGGGCTCGCGGAGCCGTGGAGCAAGACCCGCAGGGGCTTGCGGAACCGCGTAGGCAGACCGCCGGGCTGCCGGAGCAGCGAAGGGAAACAAGGCGCGGCCTGTGGCGTTGGTCATTGGAAGCCGCAGGTTCCCGTAGCCGCCGAGGAAACCGAAGGGTTCCGAAGCCCGCGGAGCAAGACCAAGGCCGGAGCGTAGCGAGGGCTGCCGGCTTGCGAAGCTGCGAAGCAAGACAAGGCGTGGCCTTGATGTTGGGTCAAGGAAGCCGAAGGCTTGCGGAGCACCGGAGCGAGACCGTCAGGGCTCGCGAAGGGCGGAGCAAGACAAGGGGCGCCGGCCCCGCGCCTGCGGCGCGGGGCCGGCGGCGCAAAACAAGGGTGGAATTTTCCTTGTTACGGCCTTGCATAATCGGGGATACAACATCAAGACTTTGCTGTTAAATTTTGCGCCGCCGGCAGCGGAATTTCATTCCGCCGCCAGCGCCCCGGGGGCTTGCGAAGCGCCCGAAATCAATCCTTTAATCGTAATCGTAATACTTGCTGCGTATGCTCGTCAATGGCAAATCGTGCGTCGATACGGTAGCCCACCAACCAAACCGGCGTGTTGTTTGAAACAAACAAATAAATGTTTTTTCGCAGGGGCACGGGAATCCGCATATCGGTCAAAAAATCGCCCACTTTTTTGGTGCCCTTCATGCCTAAGGGTACGAAACGGTCGCCCGGGTGCCAAGGACGCCAAACAAAAGGCGGTTGCAGTTTGCCGGCATCCACATAGGCCGTATGAGGAGGCGCCTGACAGAAATTTTCGGTCCGGGCTTGATCCGGTGAAATCATTTCCCATTCCACAAAGGGGATGTGCATGCCTTGGAGCGATTCGAAACGAAATTCGGTGGCCCGGCTTTCGGGCGAATCCATCAAAAGGAGCCGGTGGCCCTGGCGGATAATCAATTTTGTGCCCGTGGCGTTGAACACCTTTTTGGATGTCCCGGCTTCCAAAAGCCGGTAGATGGCATCCCGGTCGGTAAAATCATGTGGCGTCAGCCATTCGTGCAGGAATAAACGATTCAACGGCCCGGGAGGTAATTGGTTCACATTTACCCATTCGCCGGAATCATCCCGGTGGAGCAGGGTGCTGCGTAAATTTTCGAACCATGCCCGTTGGGCCGCGGCGGACATGCCCAGCAAGTCCATGGTTCCGGTCATTTTTTGCTTGAAACCGGGCGAAAGTTCTTCCAGCAAAGGAATAAGCCGGTGCCGGATGCGGTTGCGCAAGTATTTGTTGCTCAGGTTGCTGCTGTCTTCGCGCCAGGTGATTCCTTCGCGGCGGGCAAAATCTTCGATTTCACGGCGAAACAGGCCCGAAAGCGGGCGGCGGATATGGGGTTTTTCGCCTATGCCGGTCAGGCCGCGGATACCGGTGCCGCGAAGCAGGTTGATAAAAAAACTTTCAATGGCATCGTCGGCATGATGGGCGGTAAGCAGAACGGAGTAGCCGTGCGTTTGCATCAGTTGGTCGAAAAATGCGTAGCGGAGCCGGCGGGCTTCCAGTTGAATGTTCCGGCCCGGTTCCACCGGACAGCGTTGAACGTGCAAGCGGAGCTTGTGTTTGTGAGCATAATCACGCACCCATTGCTCGTCGGCATCGCTTTCCCGGCCGCGCAGTCCGAAATTGCAATGCGCCAGGCCGAAACGCAAACCGCTCCGGCGCATCAATTCGGCAAGCACCATACTATCCACGCCACCCGACACGGCCACTAAATAATATTGATGGGATATATCGGGAATACGGCTGAGGTTTTGGCGGAAAATTTTTTCGACACGCATAGGAGCAAGTTACGCATTTTCCATTATGGAAAAAACGTGCATGCCGTAAGCCGCAGGGTATTATTGCTATGCGTGGGAATAATACCAGATGGCGGCAACCAGCAACGTAGTCCAAAAAACAAAGCGGATCACTTTGGCCAACATGATTGACAGGTTTTAGGCGTTTCCGTAATACAGACACACCGCCGCCACACCGGCGGTTTCGGTGCGCAAGCGGTGGCGGCCCAAGCGTATGGCGGGTATTTGCGCTGAACGTAACCGATTGAGTTCGTCCGGCGAAAAACCGCCTTCGGGGCCAATAACGACCGAAGCGGACGGGCTTTGAACGTATGCCGCATTGGCAGGCGTTTCGTTCCGGCAAAGCGCAGCAAATAGGGCATCATTGGAATTCAGGATGTCGTGGAATTTTTTCCAAGGATGCAAAGTGGGTTTGTAGAGCCGTAAACTTTGTTTGAGCGCCGAAACGATGATTTTTTCCAATCGCTCGAAATTGAGTTTTGAACGCTCGCCAAATGTGGTGTGAATGGGAGTAATTTCCCATACGCCCAATTCCACGGCTTTTTCCAGGAACCACTCGAAGCGGTCGATGTTTTTGGGTGGAGCAATATACACGTGCAGACGCCGCCCGGGCGGGTCGAAATACTTGATTTCTTCCACCGCAGCAGTGAGCCGGTTGGCATTGGCGGCAATAATCCGGCTTCGGAACAAACGGCCGCGTCCGTCGGTGATAAAAATGGTATCGCCTTCGCGCTTGCGTAGCACTTTATACAAATGCCGGCTCTCGAAGGTGTCGAACCGGATAAGTTCGCCTTCGACAGAACCGGCATAGAATAATTGTCCGGACGGAATGTCCGTCATGGGCTTAGGGCTTATGCTTCGCTTTGGCCTTCGCCTTCGTTTTGCGCTTCGGGAGCTTGGGTTTCTTCTTCGGGAGTGTTGGCCACCAAGCGGAAACCTTCGCCGTGGATGTTTACGATGGCCACGTTGGGGTCTTTGGCCAGGTATTTACGCAATTTGGCGATATAGACGTCCATGCTGCGGGAAGTAAAGTAATTATCGTCCATCCAAATTTGCGTAAGGGCCAATTCACGCGGCATCAAATCGTTCATATATTCGGCCAGGAGTTTAAGCAACTTGGCTTCTTTGGGCGAAAGTTTTTGGGGTTCTTCGTCTTTGTATTGCAAAAGACGGAGTTTGGAATCGAATTTGAAATCGCCGATTTTGAAGTGTTGTTGCTTGCTGCGGTTGTCGGTGGTTTTGACGCTTCGGCTGATGAGCGATTTGATTTTGTAGAGCAACACTTCGGAATCGAAGGGTTTGGTTACATAATCGTCGGCGCCGGATTGATAACCTTTGATCACGTCGTCTTTCATGGAGCGGGCCGTGATAAAGATAATCGGGATGTTTTGGTCGCGCTTGCGGATTTCGGTAGCCAAGGTAAACCCGTCTTTGTAGGGCATCATTACGTCCAACAGCACCAGGTTGAAATCATTGTTTTTGAATTTTTCCAAACCGTCGATGCCGTTGGTAGCCAATTCCACGTCGTATCCGTTCAGACGCAGAAAATCACGAAGCATCGGTCCGAAATTCGGATCGTCTTCGACGAGCAAGATTCGTTTTTTGGTTTCCATAATACTTGATTTTAGTGTTTATTTATTTGGTTTCGAGTTGGTCGTTGTTTTCGGTCAAAGGAAAATACAGGTAAAAGGTGGTGCCTTTTCCTTCTTCGCTTTCGATATACACATGTGCTTTCACATGGTCGAGTACTTGTTTGACAAGGGTAAGACCGATACCGTGCCCTTTGACATTGTGTACATCGCCGGTGGGTTTTCGGAAAAACTTGTCAAACACGTGTTTCTGTACGGTTTTGCTCATACCGATTCCGTTATCCTTGAATTCCACCACCACGAATTTGCCGCGGTTGTAGGTACGGATTTGGATAACGGGATTTTTAGTGGAGTATTTAATAGCGTTATCGATCAGGTTGATAAAAACCCGTTGAAGCATGACCGGGTCGCCATAGACAATATCTTTTTCGGCTGATGTTTCAAAATAAATTTTTCCGTTATGGTCTTCCAGTATCAAACTCATTTGTTCGATGGCTTCCTCGATAATTTCGTTCAGCGAAACAGGTTCGTCGTTCCACACCATGCGGTTTTGTTCAATACGCCCCAGCATCAGGATTTTTTCCACCTGGTCGAGCATGCGTTTGTTTTCGTCTTTTAGTTTTTTCAGGTAGTTTTTGACCATTTCGGGATTGTTTAAAACGGACGGATTACGCAGCGTGTCGATAATCAGGTTCATGGTGGCAATGGGGGTTTTGAATTCGTGCGTAATGTTGTTGATAAAATCCGTTTTCATCCGGGCCAGATATTTTTGGCGGATTAATTGGTAAACGGTATAAAAATAAACGGCAATGAGAATAAGGATGAACAATCCCCCCAGGGCCGCCACATAGTAAATGGTGCGAGAATAAACTTTGTCTTTGGGTAAACTTAATGATAAAACATATTTTGAGTTACCTCCCGAAAATTGTAGAATAGGATAATTTATATACAACCGGCTCTGATTGTTTAATAAATATCCTGAACTATGTACGGGTGTAATAAATTCGGAGTCCAACAATGCATATTCAAAAGGAATGTCGATAGAACGTTTATGCAGGGCCTCGGTGATCCACCGGCGCAAATCGGTCGTATCGATACGACGCTGGGCAGGCAATAACGACAAATGATTTAACAGGTATAAATAAAGTGTTTTTTCTTGCAAATATGCCAATTGCTTTTCGATTTTGCGGAATGACTCCCGCCACAAACTATCGGTCCAATCGGTTGAAATATTATGGTTGTTTGACGGATTGGTCTTTCGTTCGAGTAAATCTTTATAGATGCGCCGGATGCTTTCCTTCTGTTGCGATGTGATATTATGTATTTCTTTGAATTTATCGGCAAATCCGAAGTCCGGATTTTCCATAATCGTTTTCATTTCCTTCTCTTGGATTTTATTATCCACTTCCGCCAATGCTTCTCTTGCCGAAAGCGTAATGTGCTGTTCTAGCAACTGTTTTTCTTTACGGATAAAAAATATTTGTATCAATACAATTCCCACCAGGGAAAAGGTTAGGAAATAACTCAGCCAAATATTTATTTGGTTTTTCACGTGGCAAAGATATAAAAAATATATGTCTGTGCCAAAAAATTTTTATTAATTTTCCAAATAATAGGATTAGAAATTCAAAAAATTATAATTTTAAATATCAATATTTCAATCATCAAGGATGCTTTGATGGATTTCCTTTATTTTTTCGGTTAGGTATTTAATGTTTTGTGAATTTTCGAGCCGGATTATTGGTATATCCGTATTTTCGGAATTTTGAACTCCACTATGCATTCTTTGACGGATGTGCGCATCGTCCCATTCGGGATTTCGTTTCCTAATTCGCTCAGTGCGAATATTTTCATCAGCATTTACCCAAATTATTTTATCACAAAACCTATCCATGCCCGATTTGATCAAAATGGCGTTTTCCAGCAAAACATAAGGCGCATCCTGTGTTTGTAACCATTTCTTAAAATCCGCACGAACAACGGGATGCACCATTTTTTCCAAGCGTTTCAAAGCCTTGGCATCGGCAAAAACCTTTTGGCCCAGATAGGCCCGGTTCAAACGGCCGTTTTCGCCGTAACTATCCTTACCGAATGCTTCTTTGATTTTACGACGTAATTCCGGTTCGGTTTCCATCAATTGTTTGGCCCGGTCGTCGGCATGGTAAACGGGTATGTCGAATGCTTCCCGAAAAATACGTGCAACGGTGGTTTTTCCACTACCGATGGGGCCCGTGAGGCCTACAACCATAGGTTTCCTGGAGTTTTTCATCGATCAATTTTTGATTTGCAAATAGTCTACACGGCCGGGGCGGAGTTCCACATCAAACACGCCGGCGGGCTTTTGTTCGATTTGCAATTCCAACTTACCGGATTCACCGGGTTTACCGGTTAAGCCGATTTTCCAGGAAAGGGTATCGGGCTTGGCCGAACGCCAACGTTTATAATACACCCTCACGGTTGAAGGCATGATAATAATTTTGTTTTTCCATTTGGCCGGAATGCTTATCGCCACATCCGTTTGTGTGCGTGCATACGGGCTGATGTTTAATTTGATTTTTCCCAGGGCGGGAATAATTAATTGTCCGGTTTTTTGTTTCCAGCGGAAATCCAATATGCTGTCACCGGGTTTGACCTTAAATTTCTCCGGCTCGGTGGATAAATCGAAAGTTTCGCTTATTTCCGTTACGGATAAAATACTAATGGTATCGGGAACGATTTGCATCCGGCGGATGGCATAGCCTTCGGGCACAATAACGCGGGGTTTGACCCGGGCGGGCATTCGTTTGATATACGTGTATTTTTTTCGCCTTTTATTTATGATCAAATTGCTGTTTTGCAATACGTTTGTATCGTTAAAAAACCGGTGAAAAAACCGAAGGGTCAAATCTTTGGCCGTATAGGAGCCGAAAGGCAAACGCAATTCGGGTTTTTCCCAACCCGCCCGGAGCCATTGCCAACCCGAAGTTTTGATTTCCAACTTCAAGGTATCGGTAAAAAGCGAGTCGGGTAAAAGATGCCCCGCCCCGTCGGTGTAGTGCACCGGAACGGGGATTTGCATCCGGTAAACCCGGTTCAATTTCATAACCGTCCACATCAAAGCCGACACTAAAATAAACAGTATCACGCTTTTCAAGTCGTTATGGCGCAGAAAAAAATCGCGGATATTTTGCACCCAGGTTTTACGCATCTTTTATCTTATTTTTCTCGGCAAAAAACATTCCGGGAAATGCTTGTCGCGGATTTTTTCCCAAGATAAACAACTTGAACCATCCCTGCAAGAATCCCAGGGCATAGCCCGTATGTTGCACCAACATCAAAAACAAGGCCTCCAAGGCAAGCAGCGGATGAGGGCTACGTATCAAAAATTCGACAAAAGCACACAAGGCATAGGCCACCCACGTCCAGCGGAAAAAGCCCGGGCCGGTGATGGCCAACAAAGTCCAAAGCACAAAAAACACCGGCGCCAAATATACAGGGGAAAAATACCGGGGAAACTGACGCGTGAGTATGGCCCTTGCCCGGCCAAAACGCATAACCTGTTTCCAAAAGCTGCGCAGATTTATACGGCGCTTATGAAAAACCTTTAAGTCCGGCACGGCCACGGTGGAAAATCCCGCATCCCAAGCACGGTAAACCCACTGGGGATCTTCGCCCGGGTGCATATCCGAAAAGCCGCCGGTTTGTTCCCACAAATCCCGCCGCACCACCATATTGAAACTACGCGGAATAAAGCGTCCGGCCTGTTTTTTTGCGCCACGAATACCGCCGGTGGTGCAAAAGGATGTCATGGTCAAATCCACGGCCTTTTGAAATGCCGTAAAGCCGGAATCCGACGCATCGCTGCCACCCAACATGCCCGCTTGCGGATGTTTTTCGACCGCTTCAATCAGTTTTTCAAAATAATCCGCCGGCAAAAGCACATCCGAATCCAGGATAACAAAGTATTTACCTTTGGCCCTTTCCATGGCCGCATTGCGCGCAGCACCCGGGCCGGAATTGGCTTGGCGAAAATACATCACGGGCAAACCGGAAAAACGGTTCACCACGGCTTGAATGTCCTCTGTGCTTCCGTCGTCCGCTACAATAATTTCATAAGCAGACTCCGCCTTATCCGTTTTGACGAAAGATGCCAAAAGTTCGGCCAATTCATCCGCCCGGTTATACACGGGAATAATGAACGAAAAATCAATACCCTTGGCCTTTTTCATACGTCCAAAGATACGGAAAAAGCCCGGGCACACATTTATTGCTTTGCATAATTGCGCTACCTTTGCATTCCAAGAAAAAATTCCTCCTATGATGGATTTGCGTCCGGTTCCTCCGCAGCCCGGAAAAAAACCGCACCGGCTCGAAATGCACGGCGATGTGCGCATCGACCCTTATTATTATTTCCGGGAGCGCAACAATCCCGAAGTTTTGGCACATTTGCGTGCCGAAAATGCGTATTACGAAAAGGTTACGGCGCCTTTACGTGCTTTTGAAAAAACGCTTTTCAATGAACTGAAATCCCGCATCAAGCGCGAAGACGAAAGCGTGCCATATCGCTACCGCGGATATTATTACCAAGTCCGTTATCCGCGCGATGCCGAATATCCGGTCTATTGGCGTTGGCCCGAAGGCCGTGAGCAGGCAAGGCAAATCCTGTTGGATGCCAACAGCCGGGCCGAAGGCGCCGCCTACTATCAGGTTACGGGTGTGCGGGTGAGTCCGGCAAACGATTTGCTGGCTTTCGGCGAAGATTTTACCGGACGGCGGCTTTATCAAATCCGATTCAAGGAATTGGCCACAGGACGGATTCGCGAGGATGAATTTTTGGAAAATACAACCGGAAGCGGCACTTTTTCCGAGTGTGGAAAATATTTTTTCTATGTGGTCAAGCATCCCGAAACTTTGCGTGCATACCGGCTCTACCGGCATCGTTTGGGCACTTCGCCCGCCGATGATGTTTTGATTTATGAAGAAACCGACCCGGAATACGACATTGCCGTCACGCGTAGCAAAACCGATGCCTTTATTTGGTTGGTGATTGCCGCCAACACCACCACCGAATACCGTTATATTTCCGCCCGTCGTCCTTTGGACGATTTTGCCGTTTTTCAGCCGCGCCAAAAGGGGGTGGAATACTATCCTTACCATATTGCGGACGAAACATTTTTGGTTGTAACCAACGCCGGCGGGGCCGAAAATTTTAAAATCATGCGCCAGTGGGGCCTGCAAAACCCGAAAACGGAGCTATGGCTTGCCCACCGCCCGGATGTGCTTATCGAAGAGTTGGAAGAATTCGACACCTGGACGGCCATTGTAGAACGCAGCCAAGGGCTTACGCGTATCCGCATTTTGGATTATGAAAAAAAGAGGGACGATTACATCGAATTTCCCGAAGAAACCTACACGGCCTACCTGGGCATCAATGCCGAAATGCAAAGCCGGCGGTTGCGTTACGTATATAATTCTTTTACGGTGCCCGCCAGTGTGATGGAATACGATATCGACACGGGCAAAAGCAAGGTGTTGAAGGAAGAAGAAATTCCGGGCGGCTACGACAAAAGCGCTTACCGAAGCCGGCGCATTTGGGCGCCTGCGCGCGACGGCCGGCGTATTCCCGTATCCTTGGTTTGGCACAGGGACACGCCGCTTGACGGCACGGCACCGCTTTTGCTCTACGGTTACGGGGCCTACGGCATCACGGTGGACGATCATTTCAGTCGCAACCGGCTTTCGCTCCTCGACCGCGGCTTTGTTTTTGCCACTGCCCACGTGCGCGGCGGCGAATATTTGGGGCGCCGCTGGTATGAAGAAGGAAAATTGCTTCGCAAAAAGAACACTTTCTTCGACTTTATCGATGCGGCCCGCTATCTTATCGACCGGCGCTACACTTCACCCGGTCGTATGTTTGCCATGGGCGGTTCGGCCGGTGGTTTGCTGGTGGGTGCCGTGGCCAATATGGCACCGGATTTGTTTCGCGGAATGGTGGCCCAGGTGCCCTTTGTGGATGTGCTCACCACCATGCTCGACGAAAGCATTCCGCTCACCACGGGCGAATACGACGAATGGGGCGACCCGCACGACAAAACTTACTACGATTACATCAAATCCTATTCGCCCTACGACAATGTGCGGGCACAAACCTATCCGGCCATGCTGATTACCGCGGGTTTGCACGATTCGCAGGTGCAGTATTGGGAACCTGCCAAGTGGGCGGCCAAATTGCGGTACCATCACACCGGAACGGCACCCATACTGCTCCACACCGATATGGAAGCTGGCCACGGCGGTAAATCCGGACGGTTCAAGTCCCTGGAAGACACGGCCCGCGAATTCGCTTTCCTTTTGGATTTGGCCGGTAAAACCGATGCTCAATGACGCGGCTATCCGACACGGCCAAGGGTTATTTCTTCACCTTCGTTTCGGTGTTGGCCGTTTCCAGTGTGTATATTTTCAGCAAATTTATTCTCAACCGCGTTTCCTTGCCGCAATTCGGTTTTTGGTGGTTTTTGGCCGGCGGAATGTATATCACCCTATACGGGCTTGCCCGCGGGTCGTTCCGGATTTACCGTTCCTTCGGGCGTAAGGACTATTTGATTTTGCTGGCCAACGGCTTGTTGGAACTCACGGCCACCTATTTTTTCTACAAAGCCATTCAAACGGTGCCCAATCCCAGTTTGGTATCGTTTATGGGCAATTTGTCGCCCGTGTTTGTATTTGTTCTGGGCACGTTGCTTTTGCACGAACGTTTCAACAAGGTGGAAATTCTGGGTGCGCTGATTACCTTGGCCGGGGCCTTTATGATTAGCTACAAGGGTGGAATCCGCTTGCAGGATATGTTTATCCACGGAAGCCAGTATGTGCTTTTGTTTGTCAGTATTTTTGCGGTGAATTCCATTTTGCTCAAAACCTACGTCAGACGGCTTTCGCCGGTGGTGCTCACGGTGAATCGCATCATTTTTATCCTGGTCTTTTTCGGTATTTGGCTTTGGGTTTCGGGACGGGGTTTTGCGGTGCCGCGCGATTTGTGGATTTACTATGCCATCGGGGCTTTTTTGGGCCCGTTCCTCACGGTGATTTCGGCGCTGACGGCGCTCAAATACATCGAAGTGTCCAAAAAATCCATTCTGGGCACCACCAAGGGCTTGTTTGTGATGCTGGGGGCCTACTTGGTTTTTCATCGCTTGCCCACGGGTTTGCAAATCCTTGGGGGGTTGTTGTCAATCATAGGTGCGGTGATGATTATTTTGGGCCGTAAGCGGTTGAAGATTTCGAAGGAGTGATTTTTCGGGGCGCCCGGCTTCCGGCGTTCGGGGCGCCGCCGGCGGGCGGATGCCCGCTGCGGATGGCCGGACGTGGAACCGGATTTATCGCCGGCCCCGGCCCGCGGCTTCGCCGCGGGCCGGGGCGTATTGATTTTCAGTCGGATACGTCCGGCCATCCGCCCGGCGCGCTGGTGCGCGCCGCGGCGGCGCCACGGCTTGCACTTCGGCCGACGGAGCGCCCTCGTGCAAGCCGGTCCTCTCGCTGCGCCCGCCGGGCTGTCCGCTCAAATGCGCAGGCGGCCCGCTCTTGCCCTGCAAACGCGGCGTACGTGGCTCCCCACTGGTCGCCCCGCCGCCACGGCAGGCCTACGGCGCGCCGCCTGCGCATAACCGCTCCCATCCCTGGCGCTTTTGGTGCGCGATAAATCGCGCTTGAATAATGAACACCGAACAATCGATTGAAGATTTCCGATTTGCGTTCTCCTAGTGCAAATATTGAATGCGAAAACCGTAACGCGGAATAACAAAGGGAAGCAATACGGAGCGCCTGGATTCCCGCTTTCGCGGGAATGACAAAAAGAATACCCGAGGAGACCGCCGCCGGGCGAGGCGTAAGTCCGAGCGAGGCGGCAGGGCTCCGCGGGGCCAAGGCGAGACGGCGCAGGCGGCTCGCCGGCAAAAGCCGGGACGGCCGTGGCCGGCCCGGCGACAAGCAAGGAGACGCAAAGCGGCTCCGCAGCTTGCGAAGGGAGACCAACGCCGGGCCGCAGGCCAGGCGTGCAGGCTCCCCGAGCTGCGAAGCGAGACCGCCGGGGCTCGCGAAGCCGGCGGGGAGACAAGCCGTGGCCGGGAAGGTTTGGCTGTTGGAAGGCGCAGGCTCCACGCCCGAGCGCAGGCAGACCGAAGGGCTGCCGAGCAACGTCCGGGGAGACCGGCCCGATTAGTTTTGAGTTATGAGTTTTTAGTTTTGATTAGATTTCGGGTTAATCGGTCGTTGTTTGAAAAGATAAGGGTAAGGGCCGGGCTCCCCGGCGAGCGAAGGGAGACGCCGAAGGTGGCTCCCGGAGCTGCCGAGGAAACCAAAGGGTTCCGAGGCCGCGAAGCAAGACCAACGGCTAAGCGAAGCGTCGCCGGAAGGGCTTGCGAAGCCACGAAGGCAGACCGCAGGGCTGCCGGAGTGCCGGAGGGAGACAAGGCGCAGACTTGGCACCGGCCGCTTGGAAGCCGAAGGCTCCCGGAGGGCGAAACAAGACAAGGGGCGCCGGCCCCGCGCCGGAGGCGCGGGGCCGGGGGCGCAAAATTAAGGGCGGAATTTTCTTGTAGCAATTTTGAAATCCTGTAACATCGGGCATCACATCAGCATGCCACAAAATTTTGCGCCGCCGGCAGTGGAATTTTTATTCCGCCGCCGGCGCCCCGAAGGCTTGTGGAGCCCGCGGAAAAACCCGTAGGGTTTTGGAGCGGCCGATTATACATTAATCCTCCCATCCCTCTTCGATGATGCTTTCATTGCCAACGCGAATTTGCATACTTACTTCACGGGTGAGCCGGCGTTTGTGCCAAGGTTTAAAGTAAAACCAATACAAGGCCACAGCGGCCGCTACCAGGTTGGAAATGGGAAACGACCACCAAATTCCGCGCATGTCCAAGGAAGTGTAATGTGAAAGTAAAAAGGCTAATGGGAAACGTAACACCCAAAGTGTCAGTATGGAAAGCAGCATCGACAGTTTGGGATTTCCCGACCCGCGAAAGGCGCCGTTTTGGGCCATTTGCATACCGATAAATCCGTAACTCCAAGCCACAATGTGGAGGAAAATTTGTGCTTCGCGGATAACTCCGGGTTCGCCGGGAATAAAAAACCGGGCCAAAGGTCGGGCAAACAACATGACCAGGATTCCGGCCGTTTCCAAGGCCAAAAAACCGGTCAGGGACGATATTCGCGCAATGCGAACGGCACGCTCGCTTTTTCCTGCGCCCAAATTCTGCCCCACCAAGGCCGATGTGGCCATGGATAAACCCAGGGCAGGAATAATCACAAAACTCGTTATCCGCATCCCGATGCCGTAGGTGGCCATGGCCAAAGTGCCGAAACCCGACACCAGGAAAATCATAGCCGTCATACCACCGGCCCGTGTGCTTTGTTCCACCGTGGCGGGTATGCCCAAGCGGAACATGTGGCGAATCAATGGCCAATCGGGTCGAAAATGCTTGAAGCGTATGTGTATGCTTCGTTTGCCATGCCAAAGCAAATATAATCCCGCCAACGACGACAAGCCCTGCGTGATCATGGTGGCCAAAGCCGCACCGCGCACGCCCAAGGCCGGAAAATCACCATAGCCGAAAATAAACAAAGGGTCCAAAACCAAGTTGAGCAATACGGTGAACGCTACGATAAATAATGGCGTACGCACATCACCCGTGCCGCGCATCAAGGATTGGAAAATCATAAACACAAAACCGAACAACATGCCGGCAAACATCCACTGCAAATAATCCTTGGCCTGTGCAAAAACGGCCGTTTCCACACCCATGGCTTTAAGCAAATACGGTGTTAGTAAAATACCGCCTGCGGCCAAAACCAGGGCGATAACACTCATTACCGCAAATGTTTGCCCGGCAATATGATTAACGGCATTACGATCACCCTTGCCGTGGAATTGTGCCACCAAAATACTACCGGCTATGGTAAAGCCACCGCCCAGGGCCATGACCAAAAACAAAACGGGGAAACTTGCCGTTACGGCGGCCACTGCCGTTTTCCCTAAACGCCCCACCCAAAAAGTGTCGGTCAGTTGATAGGCCGTTTGGAGCATATTGGCCAGAATGATGGGCGTGGCCAAACGAATAATGGATTTCAGTACGGGACCTTCGGTAAATTTGCGTTGCGGCATTTTCCTGTTTAAAAAAACAAATTTATGATGAACAAAACGATTATTCCGGTGAGCAAAGGAAAAAAGGTGGCAACCATTGTCCAACGCCAACTGCGGGTTTCCTTGTAGATGGTATAAATGGTGGTGCTACAAGGATTGTGCAACAAGCTGAAAAGCATAAAATTGACAGCCGTAAGCGTGGTCCATCCGGCACGGTGCAGTAATAGACGCAAAGTTTGCATATCACCCACATCGGTCAATACACCTTTTTCCACGCCCGACAAATCCACGCCATAAACCAAAATAATCAGCATTAATACGGCAGGGATGATAATTTCATTGGCCGGAATGCCGATGATAAAAGCCAGTAAAATAATCCCGTTCAGGCCGATCCATGTGGCCGGTTTATCCAAAAGGTTTACCAAATATTCCGCTAGCGTAACATTGCCGGCTTGAATATGGGTCAATAGCCAGATGAGTAAGCCCACCGGTGCCGCAAACACCACGGCACGCCAAAGTACAATGAGCGTCCGTTCGATGAGCGAAGTATAAATGGTTTTCCAAAATTGCGGAATGCGATAGGGTGGCAATTCCAAATAAAAAGCCGAAACTTCACCGCGCAACAAGCTGCGCGACAAAATCCAGGAACCGAAAAACGAAAAGAAAACACCCAACAATGCCACACCCACCACAACCGCCATGGAAACCAGCGATGACCACTTTCCGGGAACCATAGCGCCCACAAAAAGCGTAGCTAGCAAAATTTGCGTGGGCCAACGCCCGTTGCAAAGCGAAAAATTATTGGTAATAATGGCCAGCAAACGTTCGCGCGGGCTATCGATAATGCGTGAGGACACCACAGCCGCGGCGTTACATCCGAATCCCATGCTCATGGTCAGGGCTTGTTTGCCGTGTGCGCCGCTGCGTTTGTAAATATTGTCCAGGTTAAAGGCCACACGGGGCAGGTAGCCGAAGTCTTCCAGCAAAGTGAATAGCGGAAAAAATATGGCCATGGGTGGCAACATGACCGACACCACCCAGGCGGTGGTTAAATACATGCCGTCGATCAAAATGCCGGACAGCCAGGATGGCCAGGCATTTGTCCAATTTTTTAGAAGAGGATACAAATCGCCGATAAGCAAATCATTGAGCCATTCCGAAGGATAATTGGCGCCTTTGATTGTAAGCCAGAGCACCAAGCCCAGCAAAAGAATCATCACCACAAAACCCAGCACGGGATGCGTAACGATGCGGTCGATGCGTTGTTCCAAATCGCTGTGGATGCGGGTTCGTCCGCGGGTGATGATCTTGTCGGCTATGCCCGATGCCAGGGAATATATGGCTTGGGCCAGTTGGTCGTAGAGCCGGTCGTTGTAGCGCAAACGGATATGACGGACTTGTTCCGTTAATTCCTCAAAACGTTTTTCATAACCGGATGCTGCCGGAACAATACCGAAGTATTTTTCCGGATGGCGCAGGGCTTCGGTCAGGGCCACATCACCCGAAAGCAGGCGAATGGCCATCCAGGTTTTGTAGGGCAAATCCGGAAGGAGTTTTTCCAATGTTTTCCTCACGGGTTCCACAGCCGCCTGTAAATTGCCGGGTAAATTTTTTAATTGGAACGGACGAACTGTTATTTTACCCGTAGCCACATCCGAAAGCGTTTGCAAAAGTTTGTCCAAACCGAAGCCCGAACGGGCATTGGTGGGCACAACGGGAATGCCCAGCAGACGCGACAAATGCCGCACGTCGATTTGCAGGCCGTTTCGGGTGGCTTCGTCCCACAAATTTAAAGCCAAAACGGCCTTGGGTGCCATTTGCAGGATTTGCAAAACCAGGTTCAGGTTTCGTTCCAATCGGGTGGCGTCGGCTACGATAAGCACCACACCGGGGCGGTCGAAAACCAGGAAATTGCGGGCCACTTCTTCGTCTTCGGATGTTGTCATCAGCGAATAGGTTCCGGGTAAGTCCACCACTTTGAAGGTATGACCGCCGTAGGCAAAAAAACCTTCTTTGCGCTCCACGGTTTTGCCCGGCCAGTTGCCCGTATGCTGTTTGAGTCCCGTAAGCCGGTTGAAAAGGGTGCTTTTTCCCGTATTGGGGTTGCCGGCCAAGGCGATCAGAAAGTCATATTTTTCGCCATGGCTACCCAAGCTACGCAAACCGTCGATGTGGAAAAATCCGCAGCTTTCGCAACGGTTAATGCCCGGGATTTTCAGATTCAATCTTCGCATAGTTCCACCAGGATTTTTCCGGATTGTTCGCTGCGCAAGGCCACTGTGGAACCTTTGATGTCGTAGGCCGTAGGATCGCCCAGTGGACTGATCAAATACACTCTTACACGTGCGCCAGGCACAAAACCCAAATCCAACAAGCGTTGGCGCGGAAGTCCGCGCAAATCATCCGCCAGCCGGACAATGCAAGCCGTAGCGCTTTTGGGTAAAAAACTGAGTTTGAAGATGTTTTCGTTCCATAAGGAAGTATCCACCGGTGCTACGGCGATATGGCGGGCCAACTTCAAGGGAAGGATTATGCGATGCCCTTCGAAGGCCAAATGAAGGTTATCGCGCGCACGGCCCAATACTTTGAGCAGGGCGCCGGGATAAAATCCGTAGTTCAATAATTGTTGAAGCAAACTTTGGGGTTCGTCTTCCAAATGCACAATGCGCAGGATTTGCCCATCGGAGGCCCGGTGGAGTGGAATATGTCGGGTGGGGTGCCAACTCCCGTCCAAGGCAGGAATGGGGTCGCCGTGCGGGTCGAGGAGGGGAGCGCCCAAGCGGGCTTCCATTTCGCGCACTTGTTCGTCGGTGAGTTCGTGTTCTTTGAGTTCGGCCAAGCGGTGCCAATGGGTGGGTTGATGGCCGGTGTGCCGGGCCAGCCATGTTTCGAACAAGCGGTGCCGGCGCACCAGGTTGTGGGCATGCCGCCTGCCTTCGGGTGTCAAATGCGGATGGTCGTCGTTACCCTCGATCCAACCGTGCCTGCGGAGGATTTCCAAGGATTGCCTTTTATGGCGGTCCAAACCTGCGGGTGTTTCCTCCGTTCCGAAACCCGTATGGTCGGTTTCGGCAAAATACAAGTGTTTGAGCCAATCTTCGGCCCGGCGGATGGCTTGCTTGCCCGGATTTTTTAGCTTGCGCAACATAAGGCAAAGTTAGGGCGAATGAACTATTTCCATTTTGGAAACGGTTCAAACAATTAAAATAATGAATAGTATGTTTACTTTTTATCCTCCAACCCCTCCACCAAAATCTCCGCCAAATCCAGGATTTTGACCTCTTGTTCTTTGTTGTAGTGTTTTACACCGTCGGTGATCATGGTGTTGCAAAAAGCGCAGGCCGTGGCGATGACATCGGGTTTGAGTTCAAGGGCTTCGCGGGTGCGATAGGTAAAAATTTCTTCGTGTTGGGGTTCGGCTTCCTTGAACATTTGCGCGCCGCCGGCGCCGCAACATACGGCATTTTCGCGGTGGTGCGGCATTTCGCGCACTTCAATACGGGCCGAAGCCAGCACTTGTCGCGGTGCTTCGTATTGGTCGTTGCCGCGGCCCAAGTAACAAGGGTCGTGATAGGTAACCGTTTTGCCTGCAAAGGGGTTGTTTTTGAGCTTTAAACGGCCTTCGTCCATCAATTGTTGGAGCAATTCGCTGTGGTGAATCACTTCGTAGTTCCCGCCCAGCCCGGGATATTCGTTTTTAAAGGTATTGTAGCAATGCGGACATGTGGTAATGATTTTCTTTACGCCGTAGCCGTTCATCACTTCGATATTGGCCATGGCTTGCATTTGGAAAAGAAATTCATTGCCTGCCCGTTTGGCCGGGTCGCCCGAACAACTTTCTTCGGTGCCCAAAACGGCAAAATCCACACCCGCTTCGTTGAGTAAGCGAACGAACGAACGGGTGATTTTTTTGGCCCGGTCATCGTAGCTACCCATACATCCCACCCAATACAAGTATTCGGGGCTATGCCCTTCGGCTGCCGCTTGGGCCATGGTTTTTACGTTCAGTTCTTTTTTGTCCATGCTACTTTATTCTTTAAAAACTTTGATGATTACTTCTTTTTCGACCAAATCGGTGAATTTACCTTTGTAGCGGGTTGCCCGTACAATGTGATTGTCGATTATGTGATAATTACCGCCACGCGGTTTGTTGAAAATAATACCGTGGTATTTGAACCCGTGCTTGCGCAACCATTCTTCGGTAATTTTCCGGTGCGCTTCTGTGCGGGCGGTAAAAAAAGTGATGATATGTCCTTGGTCGTACCAGCGGTTGATGGTGGCCAGGGCGTCGGGATAGGGTTCCACGGTGCGCATTCGCCAGGGTTCTTCGTTGGGCACGTCGTCACAAATGGTGCCATCGATGTCGATCAGGAAATTCATTATGCCCGGTGGCAGTACCGGGCTTACATTGTTACCGCGGTTGTCTTTGGCATTATAGAGTTCATACCGTTTTTTGTAGCGGTAAATGATTTTTCGCCCGATTTTACGCATTCGCTTCAACATAGCAGGCGTTTTTGATTATTCGTTCACCCAATTCAAGCGGTCGGCTTGGCTGTATTGCCAAGGGGCGCCGTTGTTTTCCACATTGGTAAACATCATGTTCAGTTCGGCCGGGGCCGCGCTTTCTTCCATTACCAAATATTGACGCAATTGAACAATAACGTCCATCGGGTTGTTTTCCACCGGGCATTCTTCCACGCAGGCATTGCAGGTGGTACAAGCCCAAATTTCTTCGTACGAAATATAATCCAGCAGGGATTTTCCGTCGTCTTTGAATGTGCCGCCGTTGGCATCGATGTTTTTGCCCACTTCTTCGGTGCGGTCGCGCACGTCCATCATAATTTTGCGGGGCGAAAGTTTTTTTCCTGTATTGTTGGCGGGGCAGACGTCCGTACACCGGCCGCATTCGGTGCAAGTGTAGGCATTGAGGATGTTAATCCATTTGAGGTCGAAAATATCTTTGGCGCCGAAACGTTCCGGTTCCGGTTCATCGCCGGCGGGTGCCGCATAAGGGTCGGCATTGGGGTCCATCATCAATTCCACTTCGCGTTTTACGCTTTCCAGGTTGTCCCATTTGGCCAAGGGCGGAAGTTTGGCGAAATAGGTATTGGGAAACGCCAGCAAAATGTGGAAGTGCTTGGAAAAATACAGGTAATTCAGGAAAACCAAGATACCTGCTATGTGAAACCACCACATACTGCGTTCGATGGCTACCAAGGCCTCCGGATTATCCGGTAAAATACCCAGCAGGAAACGGCTAATGGGAAAACTGCCCACGATGCCGCTATGCGAAGCATAGTGTCCGTATTGCATCATTTGCAGTTTCAGGTCGGCGGCGTTCATAGTCAGAAAGGCCGACATAAGCACAAACTCAAAATACAGGATCAGGTTGGCATCGCGCTTGGGCCATCCCTCCATTTCGGGCATATTGAAACGCAGCAGTTTGAGCACATTACGGCGAATCCAAAACACCGTAACCGCCACAATGACCAAAATGGCAAGGATTTCGAACGCGCCTATCAGAAAATTATAAAATCCTCCCATAAAACGCAGCACGCGATGTGTGCCGAAAAGGCCGTCGATAATAATTTCGATGACTTCAATGTTGATGATAATAAAGCCCAGATAAACCGCCAGGTGGAGCAGGGCGGGAACGGGACGCTTGAACATTTTTTTCTGACCCAGGGCTTTCAGCAGCATATTGCGCCATCGTTCGCCCTTGCGGTCGTTGACCGGATACGGCCGGCCCAATTTAATGTTACGTATGGTTTTGCGCACATTGCGGGCAAAATATCCGATACCCGCGGCCAGTAGGATTACAAAAAGAAGGTTGTCCAAATATTGCATCGCTCAGTCTTTTACCTGTTTGTCCTTGCGGCCGAAAACCGAAAAATGGACGTAGCGTTTGGGATGCGTTTTCAAATCACGTAGCAACGCATCCAGGTTTTGCAGCGTTTGATTCAGTTGGTCATACAGTTCTTCGTCGTTCATCAGTTTGCCGGCCGTGCCTTTTCCTTGTTGCAAATTTTGCAAAATCAGGTTGAGTTTTTCACTGCTTTCGGTCAGGTTTTTGACCAAAACTTCAAAATCGGTTTTACTAAGCCGTTCGGTGATTTGCTTCATATCGCCGCTGCTTTGTTGCAGGTTGGTCAGGGTTTGGTCGATGCGGCTGCGGTTGGCGGCGATCAAGGCATTGGTTTGCCGTGTAAGCCGTGTCAGGTCGTTCGACATAATCCGCAGGTTTTCAAGCGATTGTTTAAGGTTGCGGCGATTTGTGGTGTCGAACACCAGGTTAAGGTTCTGAATCAAGTTGTTGGTATTCACAATCAGGGCTTCCAGTTGTTCCTGTGCCGAGCCGAGCATTTCGCTGAATCCGCCGGCGGTGGCGCTTTGCAGGGTGTCGCCCGAACGGGCCTGTTCGGGCGAATGGCCCGGTTCCAATTCCAGGTTGCGGCTACCCAGGATGCCGTTGCCCGAGATTTTGATGCGGCTGTCTTTGGGTATGGAATATGATTTGTCGATATTGAGGGTCAAAACGATTTTACGGTCGCGCTCCCTGAACCGCATATCTTTGATGGAGCCGATAACCAGCCCCCGCATTTTGACGGGTGTGGAATTGTCGATGCCTTCCACGTTGTCGAACACAGCGTAGAATTCCCGGTAGGATTTGAGCAAATCCTTGCCTTTGAGGAAATTAAATCCCCAAATAAACAGGATGATCGACAGGATGGCAAATCCGGCGGCCTTATATTCGCGTTTTAGGGTCATGGCACGAGCTTGTTTATGCAATATTACGATTTTTTCGGCCAAGCGTGGAATAATGGGTGAGATTTCGGGCGCCCGGCTGGCTGCGTTCGGGGCGCCGCCGGCGGGCGGATGCCCGCTGCGGATGGCCGGACGTTGGAACCGGATTTATCGTATGCCCCGGCCCCGCGGCGAAGCCGCGGGGCCGGGGCGTTTGTTGATTTTCAACCGGTTACGTCCGGCCATCCGCCCGGCGCGCCGGTGCGCGCCGCGGCGGCGCCACGGGTTCCGCTTCGGGACGGCGGAGCGCCCTTGCGGAAACCCGTTTCCTCACGGCGTTGCAGCAAGCGTAAAATATCGGAAAAGTTGCAGTTGTTTTTGCCGGGAACAAAGCCGGCGATCCGAAGGCATAGCCGTAGCTATGGCGAGGGTTGCCAATGCCGTTATCGGCAAAAAGAACAAAACTTGGTGTGCATATTTTATGCTTGCTGCAACGCCAAACGCCAGCCACCGGGCTGTCCGCTCAAATGCGGCTCGCGAAAAGCCGGTTTTTGTAAACCCGGCGCCGTGGTCTCTTGCGCTGCGAGCCCCCGTCGCCGGAACAAAAAATACGGCTTTCGCTTCGCCGCATAACCGCTCCCATCCCTGGCGCTTGGGCTCGGGCGGCAGGCCGCCCTCGAATATCGAACGCCGATCATTCGAACGGCGATTTGCGATTTGTGTTCTCCTACTGCAAACCTTGAAGGCGAAACCGCCAGGCGGGTTCGCCGCAACCCGAAGAGACCGAAGGGCTCCGAGGGCCGCAAGGAGACGCCGCAGGCGGCTCCGCAGCCTGCGAGGGGAGACAAACGCAGCGCCGTAGGCCAGGCGTGCCGGCTCCCCGAGCTGCGTAGCGAGACCGCCAGGGCTCGCGGAGCTGCGGAACAAGACAAGGCGCGGCCCTTGGTGCCGGCCCCGGGGAAGCCGCAGGCTTGTGGAGCCGTGGAGAAGCCCGAAGGGCTTCGGAACCGGTAAATTCAATTAGTAAATGCAACTTTTAGGGGTATAAATATTTTCCTTGCGAGGCGGTTTCGCTCTTTCTGCGGAGTGGAGCGTAGCGAAACGGAGCAGAAAGAGCGAAGGAACTAAGTCCTTC
>JALWYR010000073.1 GCA_027003085.1 Flavobacteriales bacterium | reverse complement strand
TCAATCCCAACCTGGGCACCGAAGCCGATTTACACGAACTCATTCGCACGGCCCATCAAAACGGCATGTTGGTCATCCTGGACTGGGTGGCCAATCATACGGGTTGGGACAATCCTTGGGTCAAAGAACATCCCGAATACTACACCCACAACGCCCGCGGCGAAATTACCGACCCGCTCAATCCCGACGGCACATCCAAGGGCTGGAAAGACGTGGCCGACCTCAATTACGACAATCCGCGATTGCGCAATGCCATGACCGATGCCATGGCCTACTGGGTCAAAAAATTCGATATCGACGGTTTTCGCTGCGATGTGGCCGGCGAAGTGCCCGTGGACTTTTGGCGCCAGGCCATCCACCGCCTTCGCCGTATCAAACCCCTGTTTATGCTGGCCGAGGCCTGGGAACCCGAACTGCTGCGCGACAGCTTGTTTGACATGTGCTACGCCTGGGAAGCCCATTTCCTCCTGGCCGACATGGCAAAAGGACGCAAAACCGTGGAGGATTGGGACAATTACATCCGTAAAATAGATACGCTCTACGAACCCGACGACATGCTGATGTATTTTACTTCGAACCACGACGAAAACAGCTGGAAAGGCACCGTTTACGAAACCTTTGGCGATGCCTGGGAATTGGCTGCCGCCCTCACCTACACCGTCAAAGGCATGCCTTTGCTGTATAGCGGACAAGAATACGGACTGGCACACCGGCTCAAATTCTTTGAAAAGGACAGCATCCCCAAAAAACGCAGCCGCGAGTTCGAGCTATACCGCAAACTGGGCCGGCTCAAAAATACTTATCCCGCCCTTCACGGCGGAAAACATCCTGCCGATTATATCCGCCTCGGTTGCACCAATCCCAATATCCTGGTATTCGAACGTAAAAAGGGCGGAAAGCGACTCATCTTTGCAGGAAATTTTTCCGCTCAGACCCAAACATTCCGGGTCCAAACCACCGGAAAGTTTCACGATGCCTTTACCGGTCAAGAAATTGATTTCGACCCACAAAGGGAAATAAACCTCAAACCCTGGAACTATCGCCTATGGATCCAATAAAACCAAAATACATCCTTCTGGCCGACGGCGGCTCCACTAAGGCCGATTGGCGTGTGCTGGATATAAAAAACGCCAAGGTTGTGGATGCTTTCCAAACACCGGGCCTCAATCCAGAAATACTGGATGATAATCAACTACGAAGCCTGCTTCAAAATTCAAAAGATATTCAGTGTTGGACTTACCGGATACATAAATTGTTTTTCTACGGTGCAGGATGCGGAACCACCCAAGCACAACAGCGCTTGGAAAAAATTTTTCGCCAAATTTTCCCACAAGCCCAAATCACTGTCGAAGAAGATATGCTGGGTGCCGCCCTGGCAACCGCAGGCCACCGCGAAGGTATCATAGGTATCTTGGGCACCGGTTCCAACGCATGCTATTACGATGGATCCAATATTTTTATGCGCAATGTTTCGCTGGGCTACCTGATTATGGACGAAGGAAGCGGTAATTATTTCGGAAAAATCCTGCTTCGCGACTATTTCTACGGATTGATGCCCGCACACCTGCGCAAGGATTTTGCCTGGCAATTCCCCCTCGACCCCGACCACGTTAAAAGGCAACTCTATCATTCGGATACGCCCAACGCCTATTTGGCTTCGTTTATGCCTTTCCTGCACCGTTGGCGGCACGAATCCTATGTGCGGGATTTGCTCCACCACGGTTTTTCGGAGTTTTTCCGGCTCCGCGTCCTCCCCTACCCTTCATCTCGGGAACTGCCACTATTTTTTGTGGGTTCGGTGGCCTGGTTTTTTGCAGATGAACTGAAAGCCGCCGCCAACGATTTCGACCTGCAAGTGGAACAAATCATCCGGTATCCGGCCGAGGGATTGGTTCGTTATTTCGAACAAAAATTCAAAGATTAAATGCTTTAAGTGGTTTGTTGCTATAACATTCCCAATTGCAATTTACCCTCTTCTCTAATAAAATCCTGACTCCAAGGCGGATCGAAGGTTAATTCCACCTGTGCGTCATTCACTCCGGGCACACCGGCCACGCGCGCCCGAACTTGTTCCACAAGGCCGTCGGCCACCGGACAATTGGGTGCCGTGAGGGTCATCTCTATCGTAACATTCCGTTTGGGATCGATGATAATATTGTAAATCAAACCCAAGTTGTAAATATCCACCGGTATTTCAGGGTCGTAAACCGTTTTGAGCTGTTCGATAATCATGTTTTCCAGCTCATCATTGCTCAGGTTTTCCAATTCCTCTTTGCTATAAGTTTTCATGAGCCAAAGTTTTGATACGTTGTATCACCGACGCCAAACCCATACGTCGCGTAGGCGACAAATGCTGCGGCAAGCCGATGGCATCCACCAGGTAAAAATCATAAGCGGCAATTTCTTCGGGCGTGTGCCCGTTGACCAAATGCAGGAGCATGGAAATAACACCCTGCCCCAAGATAGCTTCGCTATCACCGGTAAAATATAGCCGCCCGTCGCGCTTTTCGACCTTTAACCACGAAGCCGATTGACAACCTTCCACACGGGTTTTTTCGTTTTTATCGCCCGGTGCTATACGCGGCAATTCCGCCCTCAAATCCATGATATAGTTATACTTATCCTCCCATTCGGGAAGCATGGCAAAGTCTTCGAGCAAGGTTTTTTCTTTGTCCTTGATGCTTTTCATTCCGTTAAACTTAGGTTTTGTTCTTTGTTCAGCGCCAATATGTCCATTCCGGGCCTCAAAGCTCCGTCGATTTTGGCCCGCACCAATCGGCGGGTAAATTTTTGCAAATGCTCATCGGGAATTTGTCCAATGACCTCATCGGCAAAGCCGTAGAGCATCAGCCGGCGGGCCGCTTTATGCGAAATTCCGCGTTGCTGCATATAAAACAAGGCCTCCGCGTCCAAACTTCCGGTAGTGGAACCGTGGCTGCAACTCACGTCGTCGGCATAGATTTCCAAAAAGGGTTGCGAATGCGCGCGGGCATCGTCGCTCAGCAAGATATTGTCATTTTTTTGGTAAGCATTGGTTTGCTGCGCTCCGGGCCGCACCAAAATACGGCCGTTGAACAATGCTTTGGCGTGGCCGTCGATCAGTCCCTTGTATTGCTGATGGCTGTAACTGCCCACTGCTCCGTGAGCCACAAATATCCGTTCATCGGTTTGCTGCCGGCCGGTGGGCGCATAAAATCCGTGCAAGTTTACCCGTGCTTTACTTCCGGTTATATCCGCCCAAATTTCCTCACGCAACAAGCCGCCGTTGAGCGGGAAATTGAAGACATCCACCCGTGCGTTTTCCGAAGCGCTTATAAATTGATGCGCTATCAATGCCGAGACGTCGTTGAATTGTTGCCAGCCGTAGCTGCGGAAAACGGCATTCTCCTTCACAAAAATCTCGACTACGCGCGTTCCGGCGCTAAGGGCTTTTCCTTCGGAAAAATCCAGCCCCGTCATTTCCACTCGGTTATCCGGCTCCACAATCACCAGCATCCGTCCGTTCCACATATACGCCTTTCGGGCATCAATGGCATTGGCCCACTCCAAGCGCACGCTGCCCGTACCTGCGGGAACATATACGAACAATCCATCGGAAAAGTAAGTCGTATTGAAATCCGTTACCACATCATCACTCATAGCATGCAAGCGGCCGAAATACTCCTCCACCAATCCGGGCAGGCGTTGCACGGCTTCCGACAAACGTCCGAACTGAACGCCGTTTTCCGTTTGCCAGGGCTTCAAAGGAATACCATTGACCATCCGGATATGAACCGCATCTCCCCAAAACGGATTCCCGTTATCCAAACCATTTGACATTCCCGCCGGTTCCACCCGGGCATTTTGCCAGGATTTCAAACTTGTTTTACGCCAGGCTTCAAGCCGCGCGTGCGGAAAGCCCTTGCGGGCCGTTTCGTCTGCGGCCATTTCTTTGACCTTTTGTATAAACACCGGCCACTTGCCGGCCATATCCGGCCACAATGCGGGTGCTTTACTAAAATAATCCGTCCATTTCATCGGCTCAGGCATTTTGGCGGGCCAATTGCCGGTAACCCTTTTCTTCCAATTCCAAGGCCAAATCCTTATCACCGCTTCGCACAATACGTCCGTCGTGCATAATGTGCACATAATCGGGAACAATATGATTGAGTAAACGCTGATAGTGCGTGATCACCAGGAAAGCGTTATCAGGGCGGCGCAAACGGTTTACGCCTTCGGCCACGGCCCGCAAGGCGTCGATGTCCAAACCCGAATCGGTTTCGTCCAAAATGGCCAAAAGCGGTTCAAGCATGGCCAACTGAAATATTTCGTTCCGTTTTTTTTCGCCACCCGAAAATCCCTCGTTTACCGCGCGGTTGCGAATACGCTCCGGCAAGCCGATCATATCCTGTTTTTCGCGATAAAGGCGTAGAAACTCACCGGGCTTGATAGGCTCCTGCCCGTGATATTTGCGCTTGGCATCGATGGCGGCTTTCATAAAATTGGTCATACTGACCCCCGGTATTTCCACAGGATATTGAAAGCTCAAAAACAAACCTTCCAATGCACGCTCGTCGGGCGACATTTCCAACAGGTTTTTCCCGTTGAACAGCACTTCTCCCCGGGTTACTTCGTAACCTTCGCGACCGGCCAACACATAGGCCAGCGTGCTTTTACCCGTGCCGTTGGGCCCCATAATGGCGTGCACTTCGCCGGGAAAAATCCGTAAATCGACGCCTTTGAGGATTTCCTTGTCGCCAATGGCGGCGTGCAAATCTTTTATTTCCAACAATGGTGTTTGCTTGTTCATTTTGTTCTTCATTTTTTTCGGTTAATAAATTTATCCCACACTTCCTTCCAGACTGATTTCCAAAAGTTTTTGCGCCTCCACGGCAAATTCCATAGGCAATTGACGCAGCACTTCCTTGGCATAGCCGTTTACAATCATATTGACGGCCGATTCTTCGTCCAGCCCGCGTTGTTGAAGGTAAAAGAGTTGGTCTTCGGAAATTTTGCTCGTGGTGGCTTCGTGTTCCACCGTTGAACGCGCATTTTCGATGTCGATATACGGGAAGGTGTGGGCGCCGCATTGGTCGCCCATAAGCAGGGAATCGCATACGGAATAATTGCGGGCTCCCGTAGCGCTTTTTTTGATGTGCACCTGGCCGCGGTAGGTGTTTTGGCTTTGTCCGGCCGAAATGCCCTTGCTGATGATGGTGCTCCGGGTGTTGCGGCCGATATGAATCATTTTGGTGCCCGTGTCGGCCTGTTGGCGGTTGTTGGTTACGGCCACCGAATAGAATTCCGCCACCGAATCGTCGCCTTTGAGTATGGTCGAAGGATATTTCCAAGTGATGGCCGAACCGGTTTCCACCTGCGTCCAGCTGATTTTAGACCGGTCGCCCAAGCAAATACCGCGCTTGGTAACGAAATTGAAAATTCCTCCCTTGCCTTCCTTGTCGCCCGGATACCAGTTTTGCACGGTGGAATATTTGATTTCGGCGTCCTTGTGGGCGATGAGTTCCACCACGGCGGCGTGCAGTTGGTTTTCGTCGCGCTGCGGAGCGGTGCATCCTTCCAGGTAGCTTACGTAGCCGCCTTCTTCGACAATCACCAGGGTGCGTTCAAACTGCCCCGTGCCACGGGCATTGATGCGGAAATAACTGGACAGTTCCATCGGGCTACGGACGCCTTTGGGCACAAACACAAAGGAGCCGTCGGTGAACACGGCCAAATTGAGTGCGGCATAAAAATTATCGGAATAAGGCACCACCGAACCCAGGTATTTTCGCACCAGCTCGGGATAGTTGCGAATGGCCTCGCTGATAGGGCAAAAGATGATGCCGTGTTTGCGCAGTTCTTCCTGAAAGGTGGTTTTGACCGACACGCTGTCTAGCACCGCATCCACGGCCACACCGGCCAGGGCTTTTTGTTCTTCGAGCGGAATACCCAGCCGGTTGTAAATATCCAAAATTTCGGGATCCACTTCGTCCAAGCTGTTGAGTTTTTTCTTGGGCTTGGGCCGGGCGTAGTAAATCAAATCCTGAAAATCGATTTCGGGCAAGTCCAAATGCGGCCAGGTGGGCGGTTCCATTTTTTGCCAGGCCCGGAAGGCCTTTAAGCGGAATTCGAGCACCCAATCCGGCTCGCCCCGCACGGCCGAAATGCGGCGGACAATGTCTTCGTTCAGCCCTTTGGGAAAGGTTTCGGTTTCGATATCGGCCTCAAAACCAAACTGATAATCCCTTCCGGTGATTTCTTTTAACACCTCGTCCTGATGGGCCTGTTTGTCTTTCATTTTGCGGGCTTTTACAAAGCAAAGGTAGGAAAAATTCTTTATTTAGAATCAATCTAAATTGAATTAATTTGCATAATGGGATGATAAAGAAAATTTATAAGGGCGCTTCACAAGCCGTCGGGGCGCCGGCGGCGGAATGAAAATTCCGCTGCCGGCGGCGCAAAATTTGTTCCGGCGGAGCATTTTTTCCGAAACACGCGATAAAATGCCGTCATAACCGTAAAATTCCGCCCTTGATTTGCGCCGCCCGGCCCGCGCCTTCTGCGCGGCGCCGGCGCCCCTTGTCTTGTTTCGCGGCTTCGCGAATCGCCTTACGGCGTTTCGCTCCGCAGCTCCGGCAGCCCTACGGTCTGCCTGCGCTCGGGCGTGGAGTCTGCGCCTTCCAACAGCGGGGCCCTCCCGGCCGCGGCTTGTCTCCCCGCCGGCTCCGCGAGCCCTGGCGGTCTCGCTACGCAGCTCGGGGAGCCCGCACGCTCCGCCTATGGCTTCGCGTTGGTCTCCCCTCGCAGGCTGCGGAGCCGCCTGCGTCGTCTCCTTGCTTGTCGCCGGTCCGGCCACGGCCGCCCCGGCTTTATAGATGGATAGAATTTCCACTTAAATAGCTTGTAATAAACTAACTATACACAACAAAATAAGGGAAATAAAACAACAAAATAGTTGCATAAATGAAAAATATAAGTAACTTTGTAACTATATATAACCGTTAGCGGTAATTAAATAAAGGAAATAT
>JALWYR010000072.1 GCA_027003085.1 Flavobacteriales bacterium | reverse complement strand
GAAATCGACGAAAAACTGCGTCATCCCAAAATCAAATTCCTGCCCCTGTTCAAAGTGGGCCGCGATATAACGCTCGACCAAATCCTGAACGACTATAAATTCGATGCCGTGATTCTGGCTTTCGGCGCCTGGCAAGACCGGCCGTTGCCCGTGCCCGGTATCGAAAAATTCAAAAAGTCCGGTCAGCTTATTTACCAGAACGACCTGATGCGATGGTTCAACCACAAACACGAAGCCGGTTACGACGGCCCCACCTTCGACATTCAAGACGGAGCCGTGGTGGTGGGCGGCGGATTGGCTTCGTTGGATGTGATCAAAATAGTGATGATGGAGCTTGCCGGACGTGTGCTACGCGAAAAATACGGATTGGATTACGACATTTTTACGCTCGAAAAAAAGGGCATCAAAGCCATTTTGGACGAAAACGGACTCACGTGGAAGGATTTGGGCCTGCGCGGTGCCACTTTGGTCTACCGGCGTTCGGCCCGTGAAATGCCGCTCAAAGTGGCCCATTCCGATGACCCCAAGGATATTGAACGTGCCCGTGATGTGGCCGAAAAACTGCTAAATACCTACAAGGAAAAATTTATGTTCGACTTTGTGCCCAATGCCGTGCCGGTGGACTACACCGAACAAAACGGCCGGCTGACGGGATTGGTGCTCGAACGCACCCGGAGCCACGACGGCAAACTGGAATACACAGGCGAACGCTTTACCCTGCCCACCACGCAGGTTATTTCCTCGATTGGTGCCATTCCGGTCAAATTGCCGGGCATTCCCTACCGCGGCGACGCCATCGACACCGAAGGGCCTACCGGCTCCAAAGTGAAGGGCTACGATAACCTGTTTGCCGTGGGCAATGCCGTTACGGGCAAAGGCAACATCAAAATGGCCAAGGAACACGGCCGCCAAGCTATGAAGGATTGGCTCCTTTCCAAGCGCGAACCCGTAGCAGGCGTATTACGCCAACCCGACGAAGACTACCTGAAAGATACCGACCGCCGCGCCGACCGCATATCCGACTTTATTCTTTCCAAACCCATCCCCTCGCAGGAAGAAGTGGATCACGTATGGGAACTGGTCGAAAACCGGCGCAAGGCCATCGGTTACACCACCTACGACGAATGGATTGCCCGCCACAAGCCCGAACGTTTGGAAGAACAATTGGGCCTAATCAAACAAACCAAAAAACGATAAAGGCCGGCCGTGACGCAGTGCAAAATGCTCCTTTTGCCGGCGCGAAGGGTCGAAAAAAGTAATGCCCGTCCGGTATAAATCCAAGCTTAACCGCACCTGTGGGTGCCGGCGTATATATTCCCAGGCCCGCCACATCCCCGGCGACCAGCGTATGTCGTCCCAAAGCACAAAACCCTGCGGAGGAACACTTTGCAGAAGCATTTCGAAATACTTCAAAGTGGCACCGTAACGATGATTGCCATCCACCACAATCATATCAAAGCTTTGCTTGCCCAATAAATCCGGGAGCACGTTATCGAACAGCCCGAACACCGGACGGATATTTTTCAGTTCCCGTTTTTCGAAATTCTCCTTGGCCAAACCAAATAATTCACGGCTCCCTTCCACCGTAATAATTTCTGCACCGGGCGCTCCGCAATGCAAGGCAAAAGTGCCTATGCCCAAATGTGTTCCCAATTCCAATATCCGGGCCGGACGAAAATAACGGGCCAAGCGGTAGAGCAAAAACATTTGCCGCTGCGAACTTCCGGCCGTGCGGGCCAAAGCACGAATACGGCGAGGGCCGAAACCCGGCCGGCGCGAACCTGCTCCCGGGTCGGTAATATTGATTTTCCGGCGGTCGTTTAACCATTGTCGCCGGAATTCAAGCATCTTTCGTGCATCCCCGGCCGGAACGGGCGCTTGCAAACCCCGGGTGAGCAAGTCGAACACAAAAGGCGAATGCACACCGTAGCGGGAACGGGATTGAAGACGCCATTCCCACCACTTACGAATTTGAAAAAAAGGATGCAGTGTGGGCACAACACTTATTCCTTGCCGTCCACATAGTCTTGTAAGTAGGCGTAGCGCGGTGTCAGTTTTCCGTCCCGGGTTATGCGGGCGCGTTCCAGGATACCGTCGCGGTCGCCTTCCAGTAAGGCGGGAATGATGTGCCGGACAAACTGCCGTCCGAAACCCTCCGAAGCATCGCGGGCAATTTCGTTGGGTAGATTGTCCACGGCCATTACGGCTATGGCTTCGGGATTTTGCCAATCGGTTTCGGTGCCGGTTTGCGGGTCGTAGCCATAGATGGGGTCGTCGATGGTGGATGCACGAATGGTGGTGGCCACCGGCCCGCCGATATCGCAACTGATGTCGGCCACCGTGCGAATGCGGTTGTCGGGTGCCATCAGGTGTTCACGGGTCAATATATAAGGTGCGCCTTGGCCGTAGTAATGTCCGGCGATGTAGATGTCGGCCGCTTTGGTAAACTTGCCGAAATCGCCGCGGAACCTTTCGGGATGGGTAAAAAACTCTTGGAAATCGAAGGGCTTGCCTTCCTTGTGCACATTGTAGCTGTCCACATCGATTTGGGTGTAAACCGGTTCGTCGAATTCCTTCGAAAGAAATTCCCCGGGCGGCACTTCGCGTATGCCCATTGCGTCGAGCATTTCCTTGGCGCCGCTGCCTACCCTGCCCTTGCCCGTAAGCACGATTTTAACGGGCGGGAGTTTGGGATAAACCTCACGCAGTTTTTGGATAAGCTCCTGTTTGTCGTGCAATTCGATGGCTTTGGGCAAGCGGAATAGTCCGCTTTTGAGCCCGTAGGTGCGTATGGCGTTGTAGGCCCCCACCACGCCGGCATAGTAACCGAAAGCCACCAAACGCATTCCGTTTTTGTCGGTCAGGGTTTCGTGGTCGTAGAGCTCGATGTTTTTGTCCAATATGGCACGCAAAAGCTTGCGGTTATGCGGTTGTTTTTTGATGGTGTGCGAAAAAAAGAAATATTTTTTGCCCGGAATCAATGCATCCACGGGCACTTCCTTAACGCCCAGCAACACATCGGCATCCGACACATCGTCCACCACCGGAATACCGGCTGCGCGGTATTCGTCATCCGGAAAGGCACGGTCGGGCGAACTTTCGGCCACAATTTCCAATTGCGGATATTTTTCTTTCAGTTCCTTGGCCTGTGCGGGTGTGAGTACCACGCGCCGGTCGGGCGGATTTTTGCGTTCGCGAATCAGGGCGATTTTCATAGGTTTTCGGGTTTGAAATAATGCCGTCAAATTTGCGGATTTTCGGGCAGAATTGCAAGGAGAAAACGCCCTAAACACGCAGGTTCACCCGCCGCACTGCCCATTCCGGCGAATAATTTCGTCCAAATGCTTTTCCCGCATTTGGCTATGCCCGGCCGGAATGAATTATTCCACCTTTTCGAAAACCGTTACTTTGTCGAACAAACCACTGCGTAGCAGCCGTTCCAATTCATCTTCCGACGGGTTAATAAGGTAATGCTCGCCGGTTTGGGTATGTTTAACCTTAACCGGTGTAATTTGACGGATTTTTTCCAGTTTTTCCTCTTTGGCCGATTTGTCCGGTTTGTCTTCCAACACAAGGGCATAGACCGTTAGCGTATTGTCTTTAAACTTGAATGGCAATACTTCCCAAAACGGATCGTCTTTTTCGCTGATGCTCAGCAGGTAGAAATCGCCGGATTTTTTCAAAACCGTATTTTCGCCGGTCAATTTACCGGACAGGTGGAACAAATCACCCTTATGGCCGAACCGGAATGCATTGGCGGTAATCACAAGCGTATCCTTATTTTGTCGCTCCACATAGGTGCCGGTCAAGTGTTCGGGAAATTGTTCCAATGCTTTGGCATTGGGAGGAACCGGTTGTTCAAATTTTACCGTAGCACAGCCGGACACGATCAAGCCGGCCAAAAGCATAAGATACATTCGTTTCATAAGCCGGAGTTTTGTTATTTAAAACGCTAATACGGGCCGGAATATTACACAGTTCGTGTATTTTTTTCGCTCCGAAGCCCTCCGGGCTTCTACGCGGCTCCGCAAGCCGGCAGGCTACGCTTCGCTTTGGCCTTGGTCTTGCTTCGCAGCTCTGCAAGCCCTTCCGGCGCCGCTCCGCTTGGCCGTTGGTCTTGCTTCGCGGACCTCGGAACCCTTCGGTTTCCTCGGTAGCTCCGGGAGCCACCTTCGGCGTCTCCCTTCGCCGGCATCGAAGCCCTTTGACGCCTTCGCTACGCTCCGGCGCCGCCGGTCTTCTACGCCCACGGGAAAATGCACGCCACCCGTTGGGATCGCTTCCATTCCCGACACGTTTTTTTAATGTAACCGGATGTCCGGTTTCCTACCCATAATTCTATGGCACTTATCCTGTCGCCCGAGCAAATTATTTTTGACTTTCCAATAACCGGTTAACCAGTTTTTTCAAGTTTTTCAGTTCCTCGGCTTGCCGGGCCAATTGTTCGGCTTGCTGTTGCAGGCGCATTTCCTGTTCTTCTAATTTTGCTTTTTGCCGTTCTATTATTTCTTGTTGCTCTTGCACGGCTTTGACAAGCGGAACAACAAACTCGGCATAACGAAGACCGTAGTAATCATTAGGATTTTTGGGCGCATCCACGCCGTGGAAGTCGAAACCCACGCTTCGTGCGGCTTGTTCTACTTCCTGGGCAATAAAGCCGGTTTGCAGTTCGGCGGCTTTGAGTTTTTCACTTCCGGGCAGGCGTAAGCTGTCCGGTGTTTTGGTGAATTTGGCAATGGCATCCATATCCAAGCGGTATGTAACGGGACGAAGTTTTAGGATAAAAGGCAACCCGATTACGTTTTCCCGGACATCTTTTTTGAAACGTGCATCCGAGACATTGGTCCAGTCGGTAAACCCGCCGATGCTACTTACCGATGCGTTTCCAATGCGGACTTGGTTATTTGCCGTAATGGACGAATAACTACCCAAAGCCATTGAGTTGGAATAATTTGATCCGGTATAAAATGCGCCATAACCCAGTGCCGTGTTTGATGAACCCGTGGTATTTGCAAATAAACTTTGGTAACCAACTGCCGTATTCATTTCAGCCGTAGTATTGGAATACAATGCATAAAAACCCATAGCCGTATTTTTATCACCTGTTGTATTGGAATAAAGTGAATTTCTGCCGTAGGCCGTGTTTTTATAACCCTCCGTATTTGAATACAACGCTTGATATCCGTTGGCGGTATTGCCATATCCTGTTGTATTGGAAAACAAGGACCAGTATCCCGTGGCTGTATTTGAGTATCCGGTAGTATTGGCATAAAGTGCTTTTGATCCTATGGCCGTGTTATATGAGGCATGATAATATTGTGAAACACCACCACCATTGTAAAACAAAGCCGAATCGCCAATGGCTACCAAATTGTCCCTGTTGGTATTGTGATACAAAGCCCGTATTCCTATGGCAATATTGCTATGTCCGGTGGAGTTGTTGTATAAAGAACGAAAGCCAAGAGAAGTGTTATAATTACCCGAAGTGTTTTGATAAAGCGAATAATTGCCAAAGGCGGAATTGGCAAATCCTGTGGTATTGTGATGCAAAGCACCGAAACCGTTGGCATTATTTTCACTTCCGGTTGTATTATAACGTAATGCCCCACTTCCGGTAGCAGTATTTTGTCGTCCGGTAGTGTTGCTATTTAAGCTCGTTGCCCCGATTGCGGTATTATGGTATCCTGTGGTGTTGGAATATAGCGCATCAGCACCATTTGCCGTATTGGAATAGCCGGTGGTGTTGGAAAATAATGTTCTATAACCGGTTGCCGAATTGGCATAACCGGTGGTGTTGGCATATAGCGCTTTGGAACCTATGGCCGTATTGTATCCGGCATGATAAGAAGCCGAAACGCCTGTTCCATTATTATATAAGGCCGAATCGCCTATGGCTACCAGGTTGCTCCGGTCGGTATTGCGATACAATGCGTGGGCTCCCAAAGCCACATTGGAATGTCCGAGGGTGTTGGAATACAAGGCACGTTTTCCAACGGCCGTATTGTAGGCGCCCGATGTGTTGGCATATAAAGACTTACGACCCATGGCCGTATTGCCCGAACCCGTAGTGTTGAAATGCATGGCCTTATATCCAAGGGCGGAATTCCTTTCGCCTGTGGTATTGGCATATAATGCCGCATATCCGATTCCCACATTGGAATTATTGGTTTGATCATCATTGTATCCTGCATCCATACCGATATAGATAGATGAACCATTGCTATCGGAACGGGCATCGCTCAAATCGTCCAATTTGATGGCGTCCGGTGTTATGCCGCCCGATGTGCCGGCATATTTGGCAAAAGGCACATACTTGAACGCCGTTGTCCCGAAATCCTGATAACCGCTGCCGGTGTCCAATTCCACGTGCAGGAAATAATCCCCGGCACTCCAATCAATACTTGAAAAATCACCCGACACCACCGTGCCTTCGCCAATCACAAAAACCACAATGCCGTTGGCATCGGTGCTTCCGGTATGAGTTTCGCTGTAAACCACCGTGTTTCCGGCATCTATAATACTGAATCGCATATTTACGTTTTGGCTTGAAAGCGTGCTTCCGTTTTCGGAAATCAACGCTTTGTAGTTAAAGCCGTTTTGGGCAGTGCTTATGCTTGCCACAAACAAAGCTAAGATGCTTATGAGTACTTTTCTGAATTTTGATGTTGTTTTCATAACGGTATTTTTTGTGATGAATAAGTTGATTTTTAAACACACAGGTATCTTTCCAGCGTATTATTCTTTAATGATTTTAAATGCTTTTTTGCGTTTGTTATCCCTGTCAACTACAATCAATATATAACTCCCGGTAGTTAAAAACCCGATGTCGAAAGTTTGGTTTGCGTCTTGACTTTGGCGATATAGTACCCGTTTGCCTTGTAAATCGAAGATGTAAAATTCGTAATGACTACGTTGGGTTAAACGGACACTAAAAATCTCGCTTACGGGATTCGGATAGGTCGAAACACCGGATAGAATCCCGTAATCGGAAATACCGAGGGCTTCGGCAATATCGGGCCCGATAAAACCTTCGGACAAATGAACATTGCCCGTGTCGGTTTCTTGAACATTGGT
>JALWYR010000071.1 GCA_027003085.1 Flavobacteriales bacterium | reverse complement strand
GAAGGTATTTGATAGCCTTGCCAAAATACAATTGAAGCCCGAAAAGAGCGGTAATTATGACTTGGAAGCCTATAATCCCACCGGCACGTTGCAACTGAATGCCGGAATTCCTTGGGAATTGAACATCAAGTCGGGGGCTTCGGACTTGGATTTGGACTTATCGGCCTATCACATTAAAAAACTTACGGTCAAATCGGGAGCTTCGTCCATTCGCATCAAAGCGGGAAACAGTGCCAAGGAGACCGACATTATCATCAAGGCCGGGGCTTCGGACATCACCATTGAAATTCCCGAAGATGCCGACGTTATTTTCGATGTGCAAAATGTGTTGGGTGCGCAGGAAATCGAAGGATTGACCGAAACAGGCAAGGGCGAATTCCGCAATAAGAATTTCGGTAAGGCTTCGAAGCTGATACGTATAGATATCAGCAGTGCGGTGAGTAGTTTGAAAGTCAGGCGTTACTAAAAACGCATCGTTACGGCATTGATATTCATTCCCGCACCCACCGATGCCAGCAGAATCAAATCGCCGCGACGGAGTTCCTGACCGGCGATTTTTCCTTTACGCACCTGGTCCATCAGTGTGGGAATGGTGGCCACGGAACTGTTGCCCATAAACTCTATGTTGGCCGGCATAACACCCTTGGGCGGATTGATACCATAGAGCCGGAAGAAGCGTTTAACAATGGCCCAATCCATTTTTTCGTTGGCCTGATGGATAAACACTTTTTTCAAGTCTTTGATATCCTCGCCCGAAGCATCGAAACAGGCACGCATGGCGGTGGGCACTTTGGTCAGGGCAAATTCATAGATTTTGTGCCCTTGCATATAGATGTATTTGTTCTTTTGGTCGTGTGCTTTGTTAATCGAAGGTTGGTTCCACAGTAATTCGGCCTCGGGAGTGGCGTAGGTATGGGAAATATGCGACAGTATGCCTTGGCGGGGATGGTCGGTGAGTTCCAGTACGACGGCGCCGGCGCCGTCGGCAAAAATCATCGAATCGCGTGAATAAGGATCACGCACACGACTAAGGGTTTCGGCACCGATAACCAACGCATATCGCGAAACACCGGCTTTCATTTGAATGTGGGCCTGGATCACACCTTCAAGCCAACCCGGGCAGCCGAAAAGAAGGTCGAAACCCACGGCTTCGGGATTTTTGATGCCCAATTTATATTTGACCCGTGAAGCCAACGAAGGCACAAAATCGTTGAATTGCGACCCCGGTTCGATATCGCCGTAATTGGATGCCACAATGATATAGTCCAATTGCTCGGCATCCAAGCCGGATTCTTCCAAGGCCATTTTGGCGGCTTCGGCAGCCATATCGGAAGTAAGGACGTGATCTTCGGCAAAGCGCCGTTCGCGTATATTGGTGATTTCGTAAAACTTCTGAATAATTTCTTCGTTGGGTTTATCCAACTTTTGCCCATCGGGGCCGTAGAATTCCCAGGAAAGAAATTCCTCGTTGGGTACCCGGCGTCCGGGCATATAATGACCGGTTCCGATTATTTTGGCACGATGCATATTTTGGCTCATCGAAAGAAATTTTTCGGCAAAGTTATTATTTTCCCGGCAAATCTTTTGGGTGGGATGTGTTTTTTCGGTATTTTTGTTGTTAATAAAAAAATCATTTTCTATGAAAAAATCGATAATCCTATTAATGTTATCGGTGCTTATCCCTGCTACGGCAAAGGCCGGCGGTTACAGGGTTGCACTTCAAGGCGCCCGGATGTTGGGTATGGCTCATGCCGGATCAGCGGTTTTCGGCGGAGCCGAATCGGCTTTTTTTAATCCTGCGGGCATTGGTTTCGGTACCGGAGATAATGCTTTTGCTCTGGGTGTGAGTCCGGTTATTTCGAAAGTAAAATATCAAAATGCCCAAAACCTTTGGACAGCCCAAACGCATAATCCCGTTGGAACACCTGTCTATGCCTACTACACCCACAAGATTTCCGATGTGTTCTACTTGGGGTTGGCCCTCTACACTCCCTTTGGAAGCACCGTTAAGTGGGACAAAGACTGGGTGGGTTCGCATTTGGTCAATGAAATTTCCTTGCGGGCCTTCTTTTTCCAACCCTCGTTTGTGATTAAACCCTCCGATTATTTCAGTATTGCCGTGTCGTTTATCGCGGCATCGGGAAGTATCAGCTACAACAAAAACATCAACCGTTTTATGACCGATGGGCAAGGCAATCGAACCGATATCACCTTGGAAGCCAAGGATGCCGCAGGTGCCGGTTTCGGTATTTCGGTGGCTATCCGGCCTTCGGAGAAAGTAAGTTTAGGCTTCAATTACCGTTCCACCGTGTGGCTGCGTTCGCGCTATGGCGTGGCCACCATCAACGACAATCCCGGTTTCCTGCCCGAACACGACCATTTCAGTGCCGCTTTGCCGATGCCGGCCGAAATGAGTTTGGGCTTGGCTTTCCGACCCATTGACAAGCTGTTGATAACCATGGAATTGGACGAAGTATTCTGGTCGGTTTACAAAAGCTTGGACATCGATTTCGGACACTTGCCCGACACGCGTATGGCCAAAAATTGGGAAAACAGTTTTACCTATCGCATCGGAGCGGAATATACGCTTAACGAACATTTGCAAGTGCGCGCCGGTTATTACTACGACGAATCACCTATTCCGGCTACCTATTTTGCACCCGACACACCATCGTTGGATAGCAACAATTGGACATTCGGGTTTACCTACAAAATGGGCAAACTTTCGGTGGATGCCGCATTGCTTTACAAAACCGAAAAAGAACGAAGCGATTCCTATGATTACTACATCGAAGGAATGAGCGCACCACGTTTTTCGGGCTCCTATGTGGCCAATGCCATTGTTCCTTCTTTTGGTATTCAATATCAATTTTAATGCAACAAAAAAATGAAGATGAAAACCATATATCGTTTTTTAGCCCTTACCGCCCTGATGTTGGTGGCTTGTGAACCGGAATTTAAAAATCCGGTTGATCCCGACAATGTGGACATCACCTCCGGCTCGGCCGATTTTTCGGTCTATGTGGCCGTGGGAAATTCCCTTTCCGCCGGATATATGAATGGCACACTCTACAAGAGCGGACAGGAGTATTCGTTTCCCAAGCTCCTGGCCGACAGGATGAAAGAAGCCGGTGGCGGTGAGTTTACCCAGCCCTATATGGACGACGATACCAAGGATGTGGGCGGAATGATGATGGGAAATCTGCAAATCCTCCCACCCAAGTTGGTAGTGGATGCCGGCGACAAAGCCGTGGAACGTATCAATGAGCAACCCACCATGACGCTCGAACCTCATCCCGGTCCCTACAACAACATGGGCGTTCCGGCAGCCAAAATCTATCACTATGTATTTAACGGCTACGGAAACATTGCCAATATGGCCTCGGGAACGGCCAATCCCTATTTTGTGCGTATGGCATCCTCGCCCAACGCCAGTGTGTTCGAAGACGTATTGGCTCAGCATCCCACCTTCTTTACGCTTTGGCTGGGCAACAACGATGTGCTGTGGTATGCCACTTCGGGTGGCGCCGGAACCGACCAAACCGGCAACACCGATCCCAGCACCTACGGACCCAACGACCTGACCGACCCGGGCGTGTTTGCCTATATTTACAATCAAATGCTGCAAGCCCTGACCGCCGGCGGCGCCAAAGGCGTGTTGGCCACCATTCCCGATGTGGCTTCCATTCCCTATATGACCACCGTGCCCTACAATCCGGTTCCGCTCGACCAAGCTACGGCCGATGCGCTGAATCAAGCTTATGCCCAATACAACGGCGCCCTTCAACAGGCCTTGGCCGGTGGTTTGATTACCCAAGACGAAGCCACACGGCGCACCATTCATTTCCAAGCCGGAAAAAATGCCGTGGTGCTGGTGGACGAAGACCTCACAGACCTTACGTCGCTGAACATTCCCTCCCTGCGCCAAGCCACGGCCGACGACCTCCTTCCGCTTACTGCCGCTTCGGTGATCGGACAACCCGACCCCAATAATCCCAACCTGGTGATGGGCGTAACCTCTCCGTTGGGCGATGAATATGTGCTCACGGCCGACGAAACAGCCAAAGTGCGCACCGTAACGGCTCAATACAATGCCACCATCCGCGCCTTGGCCCAACAATACGATTTGGCCGTGGCTGATATGGCCGCCGCCCTCGACGAATTGGCTGCCGGACTCCGTTTGGACGACAACAGCATTTATACGGCCAACTATTTTAGCGGTGTCGAAACCTTGCCCAACCTGTTCTTTTCGCTCGACGGGGTGCATCCCAACCGCAAAGGTTATGTGATTTTGGCCAACCGCTTCATCGATGCCATCAACGCCAAGTATGGCTCCACACTGCGTAAATACGACCCCGGTTATTTCGATACCAACATTAGTATTTTGCCGCATAATTGAACCGGGTTTCCATCTTTTTCGAAACCACCCGCCAAAAACGGGTGGTTTTTTTATTATGAACTAAAAAATGCCTGTTGATATTTTTTGTGTTTTCCAACTTAATTACCTTTGTTCTTGAAAATCCCGGACACCGCCATGAAGCGCGCCGATAGCATCAGACATTATATCAACCGGAAACTTTACGAATTCTACAAATGGCGCTATCAGCACATCAGCAACGAAAGCTATATGGCCGTTTTGAGTATTTTGGTAGGTATTGTTTCGGGACTGGTGGCCGTTACAATTAAAAACCTGACGCATTTTATCGAATATTTTTTGCACGAAACATTTATCCGGGATTTTTTCTTTTCGTGGTATTTTATTTTTCCGCTTATCGGTATAGGAATTACCATATTAATTATCCGGTACATCATCAAACACGAAGTGGATGACGGAATTCCGGTGATTCTGCTTTCCATTGCCAAGTTCAAGAGTCTTATTCCGTCCTACCACACCTTTGCCTCGCTCATTACGGCACCCGTAACGGTGGGTTTTGGCGGTTCGGCCGGTTTGGAAGGGCCTTCGGCCCTTACGGGCGGCGCCATCGGGTCCAATTTGGCCCGGCTGCTTCACCTCAACATCAAGCAACGTAACCTGCTTATAGCTGCGGCCGCGGCCGGCACTTTCTCATCCATTTTCAAGGCGCCGGTGGCAGGTATTTTGTTTGTTATGGAAGTGTTGAGCTTCGACCTTACCATGACGGCCATGATACCGCTTATTTTGGCTTCGGTGTCGGCGGTGCTTACATCTTATTTTTTCTTGGGCAAAGACATCCTTCTGCACTTCCGTTTGATGCACAATTACAAACTTTCGGAAGTGCCATTTTACATTCTGCTGGGTTTGACTTCGGCCACCACGTCCATTTACTTTATACGTATGTATTTTGCCACCGGAAAATGGTTAAAGCAATTGGGTAGCCGCACCTATCGTTGGTTGGTGGGCGGAATATTGCTCGGTGTATTGACTTTTTCGCTTCCGCCGCTCTACGGCGAAGGCTACGATGGCATCAACCATTTGCTCCAAGGCGATGTGCAATATATCGTCAATAATTTCCCTGTTGCTTTTGATGCGAACATGACCCATTTTGTCATAGCCGCATTGGTTTTGTTGGTTACTTTTAAGGTTGTAGGGCTTAGTTTAACTCTTCATGCAGGTGGTATTGGTGGTGTGTTTGCCCCTTCCATGTTTACGGGTGCGCTTTCGGGTTATGTGTTGGCCCTATTACTCAATGCGGTTTTCCCCGGTTTGCAACTTCCGCCCGAAAATTTTGCCCTGGTGGGTATGGCCGGCGCCATTGCCGGCATTATCCAAGCCCCCTTGATGGCCGTGTTTTTGATTATGGAAATCACGGGCGGGCAGGAACTTATTGTCCCCCTGATGATTGTGGCGGCGCTTTCCTACCTTATCAGCAAGCGCACGGTCAAATACAGCTTATATACCATGCAATTGCGTGGCCGTAGTTTTATTCCCACCCACGACAAAGACAAGTTTGCCGGCTATATGGTGGAATTCGACCGCGTGCTCGAAACCGATTTTATTCCCGTAAACCCCGCCATGAGCTTAGGCGAAATGCTTAAAACGGCCGTGGTCAAATCCAAGCGCAACCTGTATCCGGTGCTCGACAACGATGGCTCGTTTATAGGCTTGGTAAGCTTGGACGACATCCGCACCATTATGTTCAATCGCGAAAAATACAACAAGATTTTTGTGCGCGACTTGATGCACAAAGCGCCTCAGGTGGTTATCCGCAACCGCGACGATTTCCAGTCGGTAATGAAAAAATTCCAGCAAACCGGCGCTTGGAACTTGCCCGTAATTGACCACGAAGGCCATTATTTGGGCTTTATTTCCAAATCCAAACTGCTGAGCATTTACCGCAAAAAATTGCTTGAACTCACTTCGGAGTAGGGTATTTTTAGGGCGCCCCGGTACTTGCCGTTGAGGCGCCCCAATCCTTTGTGCCCAGCAATACCGGAAATCCACTGCAAACATGTGCCCGATCGTCCGGAAAATTAGGGGTGAGTTTTTTATGAATAAGAGAAATTTTAATTGAAGCTCCTTATAAACGACCGTATTTGTGGGCTTCTTGCCAAGCTTTGAGTTCGTCCCAACGGCCGTCGGCGGCCATACGTGCTTGGAGCGGCCAACTCTCGGGTGTGTGGACCCGGAAACGCGGGCCTGCTTCGCGCAAGATGGCTTCCAAATCCTCGACCCGTGCAGCGGCCAAATCCTCAAAGGTGTAAATACCGCGCTCGTTGAGCAATTGCTGGATTTTGGGGCCGATGCCTTCGATTTTTTTCAAATCGTCTTTGCGCTGCGGGACTTTGGCAGATGTTTGTACCAATCCATAACCCGGGGCTCCGGTTTCTTTGAGCTTTTGGATGCATGCGTCCAAATCGTCGGTGAGTTTCCGGTTTTCGGATTGCAATTGACTGAAACGTTTTTCCAAAAGCCCGTAACGGCTTTCGGCGTCCTTATATTTTGCTTCCCAATCCGTTTCGTTTGACGAGCGGGACAGGAACCGGTGAAACAAGCAGCCCAACAAAAAGGCCACCAGAAGCATTAAAATGATTTCGAAAACGGCCGTGGATTTACCATAAGATTCCGCGGCACTGAACAAACCTGAGACTAAAATATTCATGGATTTTG
>JALWYR010000070.1 GCA_027003085.1 Flavobacteriales bacterium | reverse complement strand
TATGATGTAATGGGCATTGTCGTATTGTGAACCGCCGAAGTTTTTCTGCCCCAGCAGGGTGCCGGCCGTATCGACGGCAAAAACCCAAACGTCTTTGTCGCCATAATTTCCGGTCAGGTCGCCGTTGACCGATTCGGCATGGCCGGTCATGACCAAGTTATTGTTGAGCCAGGTCATTCCGTAGGCCGTTTCGTTGGCCGTACCGCCATAGGTCTTGGCCCAAACGAGGTTGCCCGTACCGTCCAGTTTCATTACAAACGCATCCGAACCGCCGTTGTTTCCACCCGAAAAATCCTGGTCGGAGGAATGGGTAAAACCGGACAGGTAAATATTGCCCGAGGTGTCGTAAGTAACATCGTAACCGGTTTCTTCGGACAAACCGCCGAAATTTTCGGCCCACATCAAATTACCCGTGGAACTCACTTTGGCTACCAAAATGTCCATACCGCCTTTGTTGGACGTCAAGTCGCCATCGCTGGAATCCGTTGTTCCCACTACGATAAAATCGCCGGAAGGCAACCGGGTAACGGCTTCCAGGCGGTCGGTTTGCGAACCGCCGATGGATAGTTGCCAATTGATGAGTCCCGTGTTTTTGTTTACCGACACCAACCATCCGTCCATATTGCCGTGATTTCCCGAAACATCCTGGTCGTTTGAGCGGGTGTAGCCGGCCATAACGATATTGCCCGAGGGAGTCATTAAAGCATCGCGTACCACGTCCACGTTAGAGCCGCCGTAAACTTCCTGCCAGAGCACATTTCCCGTAGCTTGCGCACTGATAATCCAAAAGTCGTACTGACCGCGGTTGTGTGTAGCCGTTCCGTCGGACGAAGCGGTGTAACCTATTACAAAATAACCGCCGTTGTTGTCGTAGAGCACGCGGACGCCCAAGTCGTCGGACGAACCGCCGTAGGAATAGGTTTGCAGATGATTTCCCGTTGCGTCCAGGCGGAAAACGGCAATATCGTAATTGCCGAAGGTAGTACCGATGTTACCATCGGACGAATTGGTGGTGCCCACCGTAAGGTAACCGCCGCCGGTGAGTTCGCGGACAAACATACCGCCATCGTAATTACTTCCGCCATGACTTTTTTCCCAAGCCAACGAAAAGGTTTGTGCTTGCATCCAGGTGGATAAGACAAATACCAAAAGAAATAATTTTGTTTTCATGCAAATAGATTTTTGTGATATTTGTTACACATCAAAATTAATGCCCGGATTGTTCGTTTATGGCGCATATTCAATGAACATGGCATCCGGTTCAAATAAGTGGCGATTTGATTTAATAAAATGATCGGGCAACAGGTTTTGCGCCAGCGGGCGAAGCGGTATCCTTGCGTGGCAGCCGGCGAAGGTTTTTGTGCCGGCGGCGGGGGCTTCGCCGCTCCGACAAGAAGACCACGGCGCCGGCCCTACAAAACCCGCCGGATGCAAGCAAGATAGGAGTGGAGCACGCGGTGGCCGCGGCGTGAGTGGTGGCCGGTGCAAAAGCGCTCCGTCGTCTTGATGCAGCGGCCACTGCGGCGCAGCCGCCACGAACGCCGGCGGCCAGGCGCCCAAATAAATTAACCCTTGACTATTAAGCCGTCGCACTCGGTTTTTTTTCATAATTTTGACACATCATCCCAAGCCATTTTTCCTATGAAAAAATATGTTTACTTGATTTTACTTGCCGGTTTACTTTTGGGAACGGCATCCTGCGGTAGCGGCAAGCACAAGGTCAAACAAAGGGCGCCGCAAACGGGAACCACGTCCGGCAATCACAATGTGGTTACACTCAACTACATTAACCGTTTCAAAGCCATTGCCAAAAAAGAAATGAAAGAATACGGCATTCCGGCAAGTATTACGCTGGCACAGGGTATTTTGGAATCCAATTCGGGCGAAAGCAAACTGGCGCGCGAAGCCAATAACCATTTCGGCATTAAATGTGCCGACAATTGGACCGGAAAACGTTACTTGCAAGACGACGACCACAAAAACGAATGTTTCCGCGTGTATAACAATCCCGAAGAATCCTACCGCGACCATTCCAAATTCTTGGCCAAACGCCGCCGTTATGCCTTCCTGTTCCGCTTGCCACTGACCGACTATGAGGCCTGGGCCAAAGGACTCAAACAAGCCGGCTATGCCACCGACAAAAGCTATCCGCAAAAACTCATTTACCTGATCGAAAAATACCACTTGGATAAATATGACAAAGAGGTGTTGGATGAAATGAAAATAAAACCCCGCGAAACGGTCAAAAACGAAGACGATTCCAAAGGCGAAAAAATCATTTATGAAGTCAAAGCGGGTGAAACCCTTTACACCATTTCGCGAAAATTCGGCATTCCTGTACGCGAAATTAAAGATTTGAATAACCTGGTTGATTTTGATATATACGAGGGTCAGATCCTGGTGCTTAAAATTCCCGAAGACAAAGCCCAAGACATGGAAGACCAAGAAGAAACCGAACCCCAAACCACCGGAAACGACAACAAGGAAAGTCAAACCGGCGAACCCGTAGCCAATGATTCCACCCAAACCGGAAACCAACCCGACCCGCAGGCCGTCCAAAGCATTGAACAGGTAAGTCCGGCCGGCGAACAAACAAACCAACCGCAAGCCGAAATTGAAACGGCGCCGCCCGCACAAGGCATTAAACATACCGTACAACCCAAAGAAACACTTTACGGCATTGCCCGGCACTACGGCGTTAGTGTTGAAAGCATACGGAAAGCCAACCGGCTCACAAACAATGTGCTCAAAGTGGGTCAGGTGTTGATTATCCCCCAAGCCCAAACCCAAACGGCCCCGGAAAATAATACCGGCAAACAATTGCCCGAATTTCATATTGTCCAACCCGGCGAAACCCTGTATCGTATCCACGTCAAATACGGCGTTCCGATTGAAACACTCCGCAGCTTGAACGGGCTCAAAGACAATACCATTCACGTGGGCCAAAAAATCCGTTTACGTTGATGAGAAAGATTTTTTTGCTGCTGCTGCTGATTTTATTGACCATTCCGGCCCATTCACAAAAATTGCGACCATTTCGTATTGTTGATGCTAACGGCCATAGCGTATCCTACCGCAAATTGCTGCGCCAAGCCGCCCGGGCCGATGTGGTTTTTTTCGGCGAACTGCACGACAACGCCATCGCCCATTGGCTGGAAATCAAACTGACCAAGGATTTATACGAGCGCAAACAAGGAAAACTGATCTTGGGCGCCGAAATGTTTGAAACCGACAATGCCGAAGCCCTGAACCGCTACCTGAAAGGTCAAATCGACCGGAAAGGACTGGACTCCACCGCCCGGCTTTGGCCCAATTTCAAGGACTACAAGCCCATGCTGGATTTTGCGCGCGACCATCATATTCCGTTTGTGGCCACCAATGTGCCGCGCCGCTATGCCTCTATGGTTTTTCACGGCGGTTTCCACCGCTTGGATTCCCTGCCCGAAAACGAAAAACAATGGATGGCTCCCCTGCCTATTCCCTACGATTCCACCCTGTCGCAATACCGCAAAATGCGCAATATGATGCCTTCGCACCGCGGCGCCAACCTGCCCAAAGCCCAAGCGCTCAAAGATGCCACCATGGCCTATAACATTGCGCAAAACATGAAACCCGGCCACACCTTTTTGCATTTCAACGGCAGTTATCACTCGGCTTTTCATCAAGGCATCTTGTGGTATCTCCGCCGCCTTAAACCGCAGGCCCGCATCCTGACCATCGAAGTGGTTAGCGCCGGCGATGTCCGTCACCTGCCCGAAAAAGCCCGTAAAACGGCCGATTTTATTATCATCGTGGACAAGGATATGCCTTCCACGTATTAATCAGCACCTTGACATGAAAGAGAGGTATTTAGCTTGGAAATATTGTAACAATTTTTACGATTATGCATCGTTATAACATAAACCATAAACAAATCCCTAACAATGATGAAAAAAATATTGCTTTTATTTGCCCTCGGCCTGTTGTTTGTTCAGTGCCACAGCACCAAGAAAAAAACCGAACAAACCATGGCTGATCAAACCGCTGCGGCCACCGGCAAGCCCGCCGGTAAGCCGGACAAAGATTACATTCCCATCGACCCCGATGTACGCATCGGCAAGTTGGCCAACGGCATGACCTACTACATCCGCCGTAATGCCAAACCCGAAAAGAAAGTGTATATGCTCCTGCCCTTGAAAGTGGGTTCGGTGGTGGAAGACGACGACCAACAGGGTTTGGCCCACTTTATGGAACATATGAATTTTAACGGCACCAAAAATTTCCCGAAAAACAAATTGGTGGAATTTCTCCAAAATATGGGCGTTCGCTTCGGTGCCGACCTCAATGCCTTCACATCGTTCGACAAAACGGTGTATATCCTGCCCATTCCCATCGACAATCCCGATAACTTGGATAAAGGGCTCCTGGTTTTACACGATTGGGCCTATTTTGCCACCCTCGACCCGCAGGAAATCGACAAAGAACGCGGCGTGGTGCTCGAAGAATACCGCTTGGGCCAAGGTGCCGAAGAACGTATGCGCCGCAAATGGTGGCCCGTGCTGCTCCAAGGTTCGCGCTACGCTGAACGTTTGCCCATCGGTAAAAAGGAAATTTTGGAAACTTTCCCCTACGATGTGCTGAAACGTTTCCACAAAGACTGGTATCGACCCGATTTGGAAGCCATTATCGTTGTGGGCGACATCGACCCCGATGCCGTGGAACAAAAACTCCAAAAAATGTTTGCCGACATTCCGGCCCCTCAAAACCCGCGCGAACGAAAATTTTACACCGTTCCCAATCATAAGGAAACCCGCGTAGCCGTGGCATCGGACCCCGAAGCCATGTATAACCGGGTTTTGGTTACCTACAAGGCCCGTGAGGATTATAAGCCCATGAAAACCGTGGACGACTACCGCCAAAAACTCCTCACGGATTTATACCTTAAAATGCTCAACAACCGCCTGGACGACATCAAAGAGCAAGCCAACACGCCCTATTCCGGCGCCAGAGCTTATTACGGAACGTTTATAGCACAAACCAAAGAGGCTTTTGTGCTTTCGGCCGCTACGCCGGCCGACAAACGCCTGGCGGCTTTGGACACCCTGCTCTATCAGGCCAAAAAAGCCAAACTTTACGGCTTTACTCCCGGTGAATTCGAACGGGCCAAAAAAGAACTGATGGCCAACATTGAACAGGCCTACCAAAACCGCAACACCACCGATTCGGACAATTTCGCTTGGCAATACCAAGCCCACTTTACCCAAGGCGAACCCATCCCTTCGGTGGAATGGGAATATAATATGCACAAATGGTTCCTGCCCCGCATCCAACTGAGCGAAGTAAACGCCCTGGGCAAAAAATTCATCCACGACGATAACCGCGTAATTGTTGTTACGGGCCTCAAAAAAGAAGGCATTCCCGATGTGTCGGAAAACGATGTGTGGAACACCATCCGCAAGGTGGATGCCCAAAACATCCCCGCGCCCAAGGAAAGCACCGAACAACTCAGCTTGATGACCGACAAACCCGCCCCGGGCAGCATCGTCAGCGAAACCCGCAACGACAAGCTGGGCACCGTAACGCTCAAACTGAGCAACGGCGCCACCGTTACCTACAAAAAAACCGACTTCAAAAACGACGAAGTCCTGGTGCAATACTGGAAATTCGGCGGCAAGTCCCTGCTCACCGACGACGAAGTCAAGAAAACCGCCTTCGCCTTTCAAGCCGTGCCCGATGCGGGCGTCAACGGACTGAACAAAAAAGAACTGCGTAAAGTTTTGGCCGGAAAAAAGGTCAAGGTAACTCCCGCGGTGGACGACATCGACAGCTATGGCAACGGCAGTTTCCGCCCGGCCGACATGGAAACCTGGTTCCAACTCAATTTCCTTTACTACACCAAACCCAACTACGACCCCGAGGCCTTCGCTTCCTGGAAAAAACGCCAGGCCTATATGGTCAACCTGACCAACAACCCCATGTATAAATTCCTTTTGGAATACTACAAGTTCGTCAATCAAAACAATCCCCGCTACGTGCCCATTTTCCCCACAAAAGACTGGATCGACAATCAGGATTACAAATTGGCCTACGACAAATTCCGCGAATTTTTCGACGGCGCCACCGGATACCATTTTTATTTTGTGGGTAATTTCGACGAACAAAAACTCCGCCAATACATCCAAACCTACATCGGCGGCTTGCCCGCATCGCAACGGCCCGGCAAATACATCCCGTTACCCGATTATTATCTCACCGGCAAGCACGATTTTATCTTTCACAAAGGTACCGAACCCAAAAGTATGGTTATTATCGGCCAATATTCACCGGCCAAGTTCAATTATACCGACAATCTCTACCTGAAAGCTTTCGGCGAAATATTGACCAACCGGCTCATCAAGGAAATCCGCGAAAACGAAAGCGGTGTTTATACCATCAGGGCCAGCGCCGGCATTCGTGACATACTGGATTCCAAAGTATATTTGGGCATCACTTTCCCTTGCGGCCCCGAAAACGCCATCCGGCTCAAAAACAATGCGTTGAAAGTTTACCGCGACCTGCTCCAAAACGGCCCTACGGACGAAGATTTGAACAAAATCAAACAGTCCTGGCTGTCGCAATACCGCAAAAAGGCCAAGGAAAACAACTTCTGGCTTTCCTATCTGTCCGACACCGACTACTACGGTTACGACGCCGGCCGCTTTTTTGTCTTTGAAAACTTTGTGAACAACATGACCCCCGCCGATGTGCGCCGCGTGGCCCAAAAATACCTGAGCAAGCCCAAATCCGACATCACGGGCATCTGGCTGCCCGAAAACTACGACGACCAAGGTCATCCGCTCAAAAAAGAAGGCGAATAAGCTCCCGGAATATTTTTGATAAACCGTCTCCTCTGCGAGGCGGTTTTTTTGTTTGGTGGGCGCCGGTGCGCCAAAAGGTTTTTTTATACCGCCGATACAACGTATTTTTGCCGGGTAAGACCAAGCCAGCTATGCGATTTTTAATCATCACGCATGTGCAACACAAGGCCCACAATGGGAAAATTTACGCCTACGGGCCCTATGTGCGTGAAATGAACCTTTGGTTCAAGCATGTGGACGAAGTGATTGTGGTGGCACCATTGCGCAACGAAGCGCCTACGCCCATTGACGAACCCTATGCCAAGCGGGTGCGCTTTTTGCGCGTGCCGGCTTTTTCGTTGATCGGGGCCAAGGAAATGTTGAAAACGCTTGTCAAACTTCCGTGGATTAAAATACAGATTTTCCGCGGGATGTGGGCGGCCGACCACCTTCATTTGCGCTTACCCGGAAATATGGGCCTTTTGGGCAGTATGATGCAAACGGTTTTTCCGCACAAACCCAAAACCGTTAAATATGCCGGCAACTGGGACCCTCAGGTGCCACAGCCGTGGAGCTACCGTTTGCAGAAAAAAATCGTTTCGTCGCCCTTGCTTACACGTAATGCCAAAGTGCTGGTTTACGGTAAGTGGCCGGGACAATCCCGTAATATCGTTCCGTTTTTTACGGCCAGTTATTCCGAGGCGGACAAAGAGCCGGTGGATGTGCGCCCCTTGGATCCGCCTTTGCGCGCTTTGTTCGTGGGTAGTTTGACCGAAGGCAAACGACCCGGATTGGCGGTGGAAGCCGTGGGGGTTTTGCAAAAGCAGGGCGTGGATATTCGTTTGGATATTTACGGTGATGGCCCGCAGCGGCCAAAATTGGAAAAACTGATTGCGGAAAAGGGGTTGAGCAAACTGATAACACTTCACGGAAAACAAAGTGCCGGAACCGTCCGGGAGGCCTATAAACAGGCACATTTTTTGATTTTTCCGAGCCGTAGCGAAGGTTGGCCCAAAGTGGTGGCCGAGGCGATGTGGTGGAAGTGTTTGCCCGTTACCACCCGTGTGTCGGCGGTGCCGTATATGTTGGGCGAAGGCCGGCGCGGCAGTTTGGTGGAGCCCACCGCCGAAGCCATTGCCGGGGAAATTTCGGAATACTTAAAAAATCCGGCAATTTACAAGCAGAAGGCCGAAGCCGCCGCCGAATGGAGCCGGCGGTTTACTTTGGAACGATTCGAACGGGAAATAGCCAAACTGTTATGAAAAACCGCTTGCGCATCTTATATTTGATCGACAGCTTGGCCACGGGCGGCGCCGAGCGAATGGCAGTGCGCATAGCCAACCTGATGGCCGGAGATCACGATGTGCATTTGGTAGTAACACGCAAGGAAGGGCCTTTCAAGGCCCTTATTTCTCCGCAGGTGCATTATGCTTTTTTGAACAAACGTTTCGCTGCCGGTTGGCGGGCCTATTGGAAATTGTTCCGCTATATCAGGAAAAACAAAATTCAAATTATCCATGCCCATTCCACTTCGGTGTTTATGGCCCTGATGATGAAATGGCGCTTGCCCCGGCTTAAAATCGTGTGGCACGATCATTCGGGTGCTACGATTAAAAAACGAAGCGGATACGGCCTGCTACGCTTTATGGCCGCAAGGATTGATTTTTTGATAGGCGTAAATAAGTCTCAGCTAAGCGAAACCCTACAAACTTTGCCCATTGGCCAAGGCGAAGTTTTGAACAATTTTGCTCAACTGACCGATCCAAATGTTCAACGGGAAAACCGTATGGTATTGGTAGCCAATTGGCGGCACGAAAAAAATGTGGTTTTGGCCCTTAGGGCTTTTGAAAAAATTCATCGTCGTTTTCCGGACTGGAAATTGGATTTGGTGGGCCGTGCAACGGATGAAATCACAAGCCGGGAAATCACAAGTTTTATCGATGAAAAGCACTTGAACGGACAGGTAAAAACACACACCGACGTAAATGAGGTTGCGCCTTATTTGTTTGGTGCGCGAATAGGGATTTTATCATCGCGCTGGGAAGGCCTACCGGTGGCTTTGTTGGAATACGGATTGGCCGGCTTGGCGGTGGCGGCCACCAACGTGGGCGGCGTGGGCCAGTTGATACGGAATGGTGAAACAGGGCTTTTGGTGCCGCCCGGAAATGCGGATGCTTTGGCCGGAGCCATGGAGCGTTTGATAACGGATACATCCTTGCGAAAACGCCTGGCCGAAAACCTGCGCAACGAAGTGGAACGAAACTATTCCGCCCGTGCCTACAAATCCCGTTTGGAGGAAATCTACAAATCACTGGCCGGTTGATTTTTTTTGGGCGCCCGGGCGCTCACGTTCACGCAGCGTTGCATCAAGCATGAAATGTAGGAAAAGTTGAAGTTACAAAACTTGGTGTGATCATTTGATGCCTGATGCAACGCGAAGCCGCCGGCTTTCGCCTACGGCTCATCCGGCGGCGCGTTCACGTGGCGCCCGCCGGGCTGTCCGCTCAAATGCGGCTTGGGCCGCGGCGGTTTGCCAAGGGCCGGCTGCGGTGTCTCCTCGATTCCTCGGAGCCTCCTCGCCGGCAGCAAACCATGCCGCGCCGGCATCGCTTCAAGCATAAAGTATTGGAAAAGTTGCAGTTATTTTTGTCGAGAACAAAGCCGGCAATCCGAAGGCATAGCCGTAGCTATGGCAAGGATTGTCAATGCCGTTATCGGCAAAAAGAACAAAACTTGGTGTGATAATTTCATGCTTGAAGCGATGCCTACCCTACGCTGCATAACCGCTCCCATCCCTGGCGCGGAAATAATTCGTGAAAAGCCCAAACTTGATGAATTATAATTATACTTTTGAATTCAAGTTCTTAACCGGCAATGCCGGATTTAGTGATTTTGCAAGTTTGAAAATTTTAAAAAACTATACTTGATTGGCGCCGGTTTCGTTATTCCGTCCAGTTTTCTATTGTTCCGTCTTCATTTATAAATATTTCTATGTAAACATTTTCCTTTATTGGTTTTCCTTTTCGTTTAATAATGTCAAATTGTAATTTTGAAAGCGCTCGTTTTATTGACCTAATGCAGAAATTATATTCATTTTTGGAGTCCCAATATTCTTCAATCAAATCCTCGGTTTGATAATCGGTCATCACCACATTACTTATTTTACCATTCTTACCAACTTCGATTGTGTATGCTTCGCTACAATCATATTTATCTAATTTCTTCCATTTATATTGCTTAATCCACTCAAACAATTTATTGCTCATGGAATCCCTTTTCACTCTGTCTATCCCATTTTCCAGATCCACGTAATTTGTTATGTTTCGTATGTCGATTATTTTTCCTTTTTTTATTTTGACAAGGGTTTCGTAAAGGAAAATTTTTTCAAACACACCATCCCAACGTAACATTATATTATCCGCCGATTTTAAGGGAAAACTAATTGTTCCGGTGAACCAGTCAATAAAAACTTTATTGTTTTTGACTTTATCTCCAAATATTTCTTTGATGTAATTGGTTCGGTTTGTGCTTTTATCCCAGAAAGAATAACAAGGAAGTATTGCCGTTACAAATATGCTGTCATTTTCTATTTTGTAAATGGCTTGGTAACCTCTCCAACAATTTAGAGAAGCTCCTAATTCCCCCTCAATTAAAGTTCTGAAACTCAACCCGAATAGACGGCCTTCTTCATCTACCCGGGATTGTAGATACTTTTCCATCAGTAAGTTATATGTTGGAAGTGTATCGTTTTTGTATATTATGTAATCGGGCAACTGCGGGCTTGCAAAAAGATTGTTCAAGACCAAGGTAACAATAAATGAAGCAAAAATCCTTTTCATTTGCAACGCTTTGTTTGATTTCAAAGATTTAAAAGGTGTAACGTTCATGTGTTATCGTATTTCAAGTTCGGAAACCTTTCCTTAGGCATGATTTTGGTTGCCCTACGGCTATATGGTATTATCATCGTCCTTTTTTACAGCAAGTTCCTTTTGTTTATTAGCAATTTTTTCCAGCCAATCTTCTTTCTCTTTATTTGACAAGGCCAACTCAAAGTATAAAATGGCATTCTTAAAATCGGAAGTTCTTCTGTACATTTCTCCAATTAGATAGTACACCGTAGCAACAACAGAAGGATCTTTGTATTCGTTGGCTTTAATTGCTTTTTTCAAATAAGTCAAAGTTTTTGTTTGAAGTAGTTTTCTATATGCTGTTCTGGTTGTGTCATACCGAACCAAGTACGATCCTATTAAATAGCAATTGGCGATTTTATCATTCGGCGCACCCAATAATTCCTTTATTTCTCCTGCTATTTCGCATTCTTTTGCATCGTCTATTTTAACATTGTCATATTTTTTTAGTAATTCCAATATTTTGCTTTTTTGTTCTTTTGAATATTTTCTTTTAAAGTCGGATATATAACCTGAAAAATGACATTTCGGACAGCTATTAATCAGCTCCTCGTAATGATTTCCGATCGCACCTTTTTTCTGAAAGTCATAGAAACTTCCAAATACGGTCATACTTCTCGTTACACAAAATTCGACTTTTGTGCCATCCATGGGGCACTTAACTTTCTGAGGTTCACAAGTGTGTGCATCTGCAAATAAACTCCAAAAATAAATTCCGAATAAAATAAATAATTTTTTCATGATTAATTCGTTTATTGCAGTTAAACTTTATTGGAATATTGATTCTAAAAAGTAAAAGTAAAAAATTTTTTATTGACTACAACAATTTACCCGGCAAAATATGTGTTCCTTAAATAAATAGCGGAACCAGACGGCTTGTGGAGCCCAAAAAAATAAAAACAGATCAAAAAGGCAAGCCACCCTAAAAGGCCCAATAGGTTCCCAAACCGATATATTGCCCGTGTGATGCGGCCAGGTTGGTGTAGCCCAGCAGATTATCCGCCATCAAATAGGCGTGCCACGGCCCGATGTGCCATTGCACCCCCAGTCCGATATTGTGCTTGATGTAGGCATCCGAACCGTAGGTCAGCCGGAATTGCAACCAGCGGGCGGTCACCCATTGCAGGTAGGCGCCGGCACCCCAGTAAGGTTTCCCTTGCAGGTTTTGGTAAAACAACACGATGCCGGCATAGGAATGCGGCTTGCCGGGTGCGTCGTAGTCCCCCCTCCCGGGGCGGTAACAGGCATAGTCGTTGATTTTCCGGCCCGGAAAAGTGTAGCGCAAAGAGGTGTAAAGTTTGAAAGGCCGCATTTTAAAAAACACGGCACGTAGCGTGTCGGTGGGCACCTTTTCCTTGAAATCGTCGCGCACCTGGCCCCAATAATCCACCGGATTTTCGGGAAATATCACATTAATGCCTTCGTAGCGGTAGGAACCGTGGGAATAAAGCGAATAATTGTCGTCGGCATAGCGGATAAAGCCCAAATCTTCCACGCTCAAAGCCGCTTCCCAACGGCCATTCAATGGCATGCGAACGCCCAAATCCACGCCCAATCCCCAGTTGTTGGTGCCGTTGAGCCGGTCGATGATGTCCCGCCTTACCGCCGCTTCGTTTACCGACGATTGGCCGGCCTTGTCTTCCAATATCAAACGGCCCAAACCGGAGCTGTGGACTTGAAGGTTGATGCGGTCAACCACATGGGTGTAGTAATTGTTTTGACCGGAGGGTTCGTAGTAGAAAGTCCCGCTGTTTCCGTAGGAACTGATGTTTCCGGCGCTGTTGTAAATTTTGAAATTGATACCGGTTTTCCAACCCGACGGCCAGTTTTTGGCCCATCCGGCAAACAAGACGTGCACCAGTTCGGTGTTGAAATTCAATTCGCGGAAATAAACCTTTTCGCCGGGCCGGTCGAGGTTGCCATACAGTGCCAAACGATAGAACGATACCGGATGAAAAGCCCAGACGTGAAATTGGGTGTAAAGCCCCAAGCGGAATGCTTGCTCATCCTTTCGCCAACCGGCGGCCAGCCACAGGTTTTTGTTTTCCAGCAAAAGGCCTTGACTGGGACGTATGTTTTCCAGTGCCTGCCGCCATTTGTCGTTGAAATCACGCCCGTCGGCCGCAAAAAGGTCGTAGGCCGTGGGACCCGATAGTTTGACCTGAAACTGTGTTTGCGGAATCAAAGGCGTTACCAACCAAAAACGGGCTTGTCCGGAAGCCGGATCGGAAAATACCGCTGCCGGATGGCGCCGGAAATCATAGGTCAGCAGGTCGAATTGTGCCCGTATTTCCCGAACGAAAAACAACGATGCTATGGCAAAAATCCAAATCTTTTTCATCGGCTCCCGTTAAATTTCTACTGCATCAAGGCGTAAAAATCCGCCTTGGATTTGACGGTAAATTCACGTTCATCGTTGCGTATGTCGGTGGTATCCAGCCGGCGGAGAGTCAAAAACATTTGCTCGGTAAGCACAATTTCGGGCAGGCTGTCTTTGATAATCGTGTGGCGAAATTCATGGTGGAAGGCCTGATTACCATTTCCCGGTGCAATGGTGTCGGCAAAGCTTGTAATCAGGACGCCGCTTCCGCGTGCCCATTCCACACGATAGGCAAAGCGGGTAGGAAAGGGATTTTGCACATCGAAATAAAAGACCAATTTTTGAAGGCCGTCTTTGATTTGTTTGATTTTGAAAACCTTCATGGGGATGGTGTCGTGCAATTCCGTTACCGGTTGGTTTTGCACATAGAAATCTTCGCCCTTCAATCGGGCGTAGAACAAATCGAAGGTCCAGGCGGGACGGGCTTCGAAATCCTCGCCTTGGTTCCAATCCACCTTACCCATGCATCCGGCCAAGATGGGAACCAAAACCGCCAAAAGCCAAACATTTTTCCTCAATTCCTTGAATTTTATGTAATTTTATCGGGCAAAATTACAATATTATTATTAATTACTCGTTTTATGCATCAACCGGATCCCGCAAGAAATATAGTTAAAATCATTTTTCGTTTCTTTTTGATATACGGGTTGCTTTTTGCCGGTTATCGCTTCGGGGTATTGAAAAGCCGCCCGGACTTTTTTACCCTTCAAACGGCCCGGCAAACCGATTTATTGTATCGTGCCACGGGTTATCAAACCACTTGGAAGGTTTTGCCCGGCGGTGCGCGCGTGGGTATTTTCGACAACGGGCGGTGGATATTGAATATCATCGAAGGTTGTAATTCGGTGAGTATCCTTATTTTATTTTTGGCCTTTGTGTGGGCTTTTCCCGCGCCTTGGAAGGAACGTTTGTTGTTTAGCGTGGCCGGAAGCGCCCTTATTTGGATAACTAATCTACTACGGCTATGGGTGTTGGGCTTGGTGTATGCCTACCGTTTCGCTTGGTTTGACCCGATGCACCGGGTTTTTTTCCCGGCCGTGATCTACGGAATGGTGGTTTTGCTGTGGATTATTTGGATGCGCCGGATGATGCGCCGGGGCGTGGTGTAAAGTGATTTTTTTGCTCGGCAATGCAAGGAGTTACAGATGTTTTGTTTTCCTTGTGTAATATGGTGCCGTATATTAAGCGATGTTACGAATAAGCCTTTTACAATGTTGGTAGTAGTAGCATACAGTGTGGCATTCGATTATTTGATATTTATTCAAGCCCCGGCCTCCCGAGTGATTTTTGCTTAGCAAAATTGTGTTGAAGGACCGGTGCGTAAAGAAGCGCCAGGGATGGGAGCGGTATGAGCCGATGGGCTGCCCGAGCATTTTCCCGCGAGCGGAGGCCGACAGCGGGAGGCCCCACGCACCGCGGGGGCGCGTAGCGCCAAAATGCCGGTGCAGCCCGAGGCGAATTTAAGCGGACAGCCCGGCGGGCGCCTGGGCGTTGCAGCAAGTGTAAAATTTTGAAACAGCTGCAACGCCGTGAGGAACGGCCAATGCGAAAGTGCTCCGTTGCTTGAAGCAGTGGCCGTGCCGCCGCCGCGGCGCGCAAAGCGCGCCGCGGCGGATGGCCGGACATATCCGGTTGAAAATCAATGTGTCCCGGCCCCGCGGCAAAGCCGCGGGGCCGGGACTGCCGATAAACCCATTCCAACGTCCGGCCATCCGCAGCGGGCATCCGCCCGCCGGCGGCGGCCCGAACGCAGGCGCCCGGGCGCCCTGAAAAATTATTTTTGCCTACGGTAAATATTGCGGTAGAACCAAATGAAGTTCCGCATGTTGGTCCGGTAGGTGTGCATCATCGATTGTATCAGGATATTTTCGGCAAAGGCCAGGGTGGTCCACCAAAAAACCAGTTGAAAAAAACGGGCGTCGAAGCCCTTCCAAAAAAGCCAAAACACAAATAAACTTTGAAGCACACCGCCAATTTTCCAAGAATAGAGATGCAAGCTGGAAATGCGACCGAATTTGACCAACGAAAAAATGTCCACCGCCAAAATGTAGGCCACAATGAGCAATGCTTGGGTTCGGTAGTGGCCGAACTCGTCCCATTTGAGCCAATAAACACCGGCCAAGGTAGCCAAATAGAGCAGGGAGTCGGCGGTGGAGTCGAGTTTGGCTCCCAATGGGGTTTGGAGGCGGAAAGTGCGGGCGATCCAACCGTCGAGGGCATCGGTGGCGGCGGAAAACATCCAAAGGATAAAGAAAGCTTTTTCATGATCGCCAACCGCCAAATATATCAACACGGGAACGCTGAGCAAACGTAAACCGCTCAGCAAGTTGGGAATATTCCGGGCATATTTTTTCATAGCAATTTCAGGCTACGAACCAGTTTTCGGCCCAAATGCCGGTTGAGGTTGTCGATGATTTGATCGCGGCCGCGCATTAGCTCTTCGCGAAGCGAAGCCGAGGAAAGCTTGACCCGCAGTTCGCCGTTTTTGAAACGGATTTCGAGCGTATATTTGGCAATATTTTCGCCAAAAAGTTCATTCCAGGCATCTTTGACCGCCTGACCGTCGAGTTTGGGTTTGAATTTGGCGTTTTTTACAAATTCGTCGAGCAATTCTTTGATGTTCCGGTTGGGGTCGCGGGGCATGGGATTTTGTGGTTTTTTCCGGTCTTAAAGTTCGAAAATCCGTGCTTGCCGGTCAAGGGCGTCGAGCAGGAGCGATACACGTTCGGGATGGGTGTCGGTGATAAAAACCTGACCGAAGCGCCGGTGTTTGACATAGTCAAGGATTTGGCGCACGCGGCCGGGGTCAAGCTTATCGAAAATATCGTCGAACAGGAGAATGGGCGCATCGTTTTTGCGCGAAAAAAGCATGTCGGCTTCGGCCAATCGAAGAGCAATGAGGAAGGATTTCTGTTGGCCCTGGCTGCCGAATTTTTTGATGGGGTGGCCGTTGAGCGTAAAAATCAGGTCGTCGCGATGGATGCCGTCGGAAGTGTATTGGAGCAAGCGGTCGCGTTCAAGGTTTTTTTGGAGGAGTTCGTAGGCTGCGGTTTGGTTGAGTGCCGAACGGTAGGTAATGCCGGGTTGTTCGCCGGAGCCTGCGATACGGGCATATTTTTCGGACAAAATCGGTGCCAGGCTTTGAACAAATTGTTGTCGTTTGGCATGGATTGCTTCGGCATAGCGGGCCAAGGGCCGGTCGAAGGCATCCAAGCGGTCCGGGTCGAAATATCCGTTGGCGGCAAAATATTTGAGTAAGCTATTGCGTTGGCGCAGGCTGCGGGTGTAGCGAATCAGGTTGTTGAGGTAGTCTTTGTCGTATTGGGCGATAAGCCGGTCGGTGAATCGCCGGCGGGTTTCGCCGCTTTCGCTTATCAGGTCGCGGTCGTAGGGCGATATCATCACCACGGGGACAAGGCCGATATAGTCGCTGAGCCGGGGGTATTCTTTCCCGTTGACCGAAAGGGATTTCTTTTCGCCTTCACGGTATTTGAGCAAAATGTCGAAGCTGTCGTTATCACGGTTGAACCGTCCTTTGATGCTGAAAAAATTTTGGCCGTGTCGAATCAATTGGCGGTTGGTCAGTCCGAAGTAGGATTTGCCCATTGCCAGGGTGTAGATGGCATCCAGCAGATTGGTTTTGCCCACGCCGTTGTTTCCCGTAAAGGCATTGACCTGCGGATGGAACTCGGCTTCGAAATGTTCGAAGTTTTTGAAATTATTTAGTGTCAGTTTGTTGAGCTTCACGATTCAAATAATCACGATGCGTAAATTTAATAAAATACAGTCCCAGAGGGATAAATAATAACATCAATATGAAGGATATCAAGGTAATGGGAGGCAGGCCACCGTACCATTCGGCAGGCTTGGCCCAATTTTCATACCCCAAAAAATAGATATGTCCCAGCAGGCTAAAATAGTAGATACAAGTGAGACAACCGAAAATTTTCGGATTTACGCCCGATTTCTTTTTTAATTTAAAATACGAATAAACCACCAACAGAACAAAAAAAGCGATAATGCCGAAAATTACGCCCATTTTGAAATCAAAACAAAGTCGCCCGTCGGGAAGGTGAAAATGCCGGTAATATTTCCCGGGTAAAAGAATCAAGGACAGAACGAAATGGGTTAAGGTGAAATAGAAGGCTGCATAGCCCAAAATACTACGTCTGAGCTTCCGGTAGGCCAGGGGCAAATAAGCCGTAAACATAATACCAATAACCGAAAAGGCAAAAGCTTTGTTCAAGACATATAGACAGTCGTTAATCGAAAAGGGGCCGAAACTTACATAACGCAACCATGCATAAAGAAAAAAAACGAGAAAAATTCCGGTTGCAATGAGTATTTCTTTTTTCATAGCCAAGGGGTTAAGAGGGTTTTTGAATATGTTTGGGTGGTAAAGGACTTATAATACGCACGTCATAGAAGGTAATCAAACCTTTAATGATGCCTTTGATGTGGGATTTGAGCGCATTGATTACGCCTTTTTTATGATTGTCGGCGTGAATGATCAAGCTGATTTCGCGCGCCGGTTCGGGATTTTCGAAGGTTTTCAAGTATTTTTTATCCTCTTCACAAAGGTCCAATGTATGCAAGTAGGGCAAAAGGGTCATTCCCATACCTTCTTTGCAAAGTTTGACCAATGTGGTAAAATTACCTGTATCCAACGTGTAGGCTTGGTCGTCGGGGAGCTCGGAAGTGCAAATATTGAGGATGTTGTCGCGAAAGCAATGGCCCTCTTCCAGGAGCAGGATATCTTCCACATCCAGGTCGTAGTCGTGGAGTTTTTCTTTGCCGTAGAGCCGGTGCCCTTCGGGGATAAAACCCACGAAAGGTTCGTTATAGAGCGGCATTTCGATAATATCGTCTTCTTCGAGCGGTGTGGCGGCAATGCCTGCATCCAAATCGTTGTTGCGCAAGCCGTCGATGATTTGCTGAGTGGTCAGTTCCCGGATGTGCAGGCGGACATTGGGGTATTTTTTGAGAAAGTCCTTTAAAAAAATGGGAAGCAATGTCCCGGACACGGTGGGAATAATACCCAAACGGAATTCCCCGCCGATAAAACCTTTTTCATGTTTGACCAGTTCGATGATTTTGTCGTTTTCGTTGATAATGGTCCGGGCTTGGTCGATAATTTTTTGTCCTATGGGCGTAATGCGCATGGGCGTAGCGCCACGGTCGAATATACGCACACCCAGTTCTTCTTCCAGGTTTTTGATTTGCATACTCAACGTGGGTTGGGTAACGTTAAGTTCTTTGGCGGCCCGGGAAAAATTTTGGTGTTTGGCTACGGCCAAGAGATATCGCAATTGGGCAATGGTCATGCTTGTGGGGTTTTAGTCATTTCAGCGGGGCTTACGGATAAGTTTAAACCAAACAAATTTCGTATTTTTTTCGATTCCTAGCCAATAAATTCCAGCGGATAAGTTTTCCAAAGCAATTTCGCGAAAGGCCACGCCATGATCCACTAGGCGACCGTGCAAATCATATACCAAAAAATGCACGGGGGTCAAATTGTTTTTCAAATAAATTTTTCCTTCGAAAGGATTGGGATAAACAACGATGCGGGATAAATTTCCGGCGCGTTCGGCAAGATTTTGATACAAACGGCCGAAATCGGGAATGCCGTAGCCATAAAGCGTGTCGGGATGGACATAGCGGTCGGACACTTCCAGGATGTGTTGTTTCATTCCGGCAGGGTAGAGCAGTGGGAATCCTTGCACCATATCGGCCACCAAACCCGTAATAACCGGCGCGGCTAGCGATGTTCCGCTGGGGTAATAAAATTGGCCGTTGAAATAAGTTTTGACCTGTTGCCCCCAGGACATAATATCCGGTTTAATGCGACCCAAAGCATCCGGCCCCATACTACTGAACGATGTGCGAATGCCATCGGCATCCACGGCGCCCACGGCGATGACTTCGGGAGCATCGGCCGGAAAACCGATTTTTTGCCAGGACGAATTACCGGAATTTCCCGCAGCTATGACCACGTGGATACCTTTGCGCACAGCCATACTTGCCGCCCGGCTTACAAAAGCAATGTTCCGGCCCAATTCGTCGCGGGTGTGATTGTAAGCCGGATTGTCGAAGTCGATATAACCCAGCGAAGTGTTGATCACATCCACGCCCACCGAATCGGCCCGTTCGGCGGCCATGGCCCACCAGGTTTCTTCGACGGGCATTTCCTGGTAGACGTCTTCGGAAATGTAGAGGCAATAACCGGCCCCGGGGGCCGTGCCCACCAGTTGGCCGTCGATCCACCCGCCGATCACCGACCATACGGCGGCGCCGTGCCAGTGTCGCGTGTAAACATACGACGTGTCGTCGGGAAAATTGTAGGTATCCACCACGCCGTTGCGTGCATAAATGTGCCGGAAAGCCGCCGACGTGTCGGCGCCGGGGAAGCCAGCATCGATTACGGCTATCAACACGCCGTTGCCCGTAAGGCCCGAATCCTGCAATATCCGGGCGTTGTGCAAACGGTAGGCCGTGGTATCGTCGCCATAATCGTAGGATACGGGACGGCCCAAACTCATATTTTCCCATTTGTCCGGAATGCCTGCCGGGCGTGTGGCCACGGGAATATGCCGGTCGGCAAACACCACCGAATCCACAAACGACCAAGCGGCCAAAGCTTCCAGATCCTGCTGCGGCCCTTGCACGTGCACGGCATTGAGCCATTTGGAATAAGCCATTACTTGGACGGCGGCGGTGTGGCGCAAACTGTCCAAATAGGGCCGGTAAACCGGAACATCGGTAATGTCCAAATCAATGCCGTAGCGCGCGCGCCTGTCCAAGGCCCTTGGCGAAAGCATTTGCAAGGGATGATTCAGGTAAAAGCTCGAATCGGGTTTGTCGTGCAAATACACCCGGGCATCTTGCACACTTTGGGCCTGCAAAATTTTTGCAAGCCCAAGTGATAGCCAAATGATAATGCCGGCGATAAGTTTATTCATTATATATTTTATCGAACAAATGTTGGTATCGTTTTTTGATGTTGCGCCGTTTGAGTTTGAGCGTAGGCGTCAGGTGGCCGTCATCGATGCTCCAAATCTCACCGGTGAGCTCGAATTTTTTGATTTGTTCCCACTTGCCGAACTGCTTGTTGTATTTGGTCACTTCTTCGCCGATACGTTCGATTACCTTAGGGTGGGCGGCAATTTCTTCCAAGCTCAAATCGTCGAAATTCATATCGTGCCGTTTAGCCCATTCGCGCACAAAATCGAAGGCGGGTTGAATGAAGGCGGCGGGCATTTTTTGGCCTTCGCCAATGACCATGATTTGCTCGATAAAGGGCGATTGCTTCATCGCGTTTTCGATCACCGCCGGGGCAATGTATTTGCCGCCCGATGTTTTGAACATTTCTTTTTTGCGGTCGGTGATGCGAAGCATGCCGTCCGGGTCCAGTTCGCCTATGTCGCCTGTGTGGAGCCATCCGTCCTTGATGGTTTCGGCGGTTTTTTCGGGGTCTTTGTAGTAACCCATCATCACGTTGTCGCCTTTGGCCAAAATTTCGCCGTCGTCGGCAATTTTGACCTGATTTACGTCGATGGGTAAGCCCACCGTGCCTATTTTCCACTTGGCGTTGGGTGAATTAACCGAAATCACACCCGACGATTCGGTCATTCCGTAACCTTCCAAAATATTAATTCCGGCGGCAATAAACACCCGTTGCAAGCGCGGTTGCAAGGGAGCACTACCCGAAATGATATACATAATTTCGCCGCCCAAGGCCTCGCGCCATTTGCTGAAAATAAGCTTTCGGGCCAATTTGAGCTTCAAGGAATAGGGAAATTTGTTTTGCTTGTCGAAATCGAATTGTTCGCCCACGCGGACGGCCCAGAAAAACAAAGCTTTTTTGATGCCCGAAAGTTCCATGCCTTTGGCCACGATTTTGTCGTATACCTTTTCGATAAGCCGCGGCACGGCCGTAAAGAGTTTGGGATGCACTTCGCGGATGTTGTCGCCGATTTTGTCAATAGACTCGGCAAAGTAGATGCGAAAACCGCCATAAAGGTAAAGGTAAATCAATACCCGTTCGAAAATATGACAACTGGGCAAAAAGCTCAATATGTTCCGGGGTTTGGGAATGGGCGGCACACGCCGGTAGGACGAAAGCACCGTTTTGACCACATTGTCGTGCGAAAGCATCACGCCTTTGGGCTTGCCCGTGGTGCCCGAGGTGTAGATAATGGTGGCCAAATCCTCCGGTTTTACTCCGGCCTTGGCTTTTTCCACTTCGTCTTGATTGGACATGTCGGCACCCAAATCCAATATTTCCTGCCAATTGCGCGCTCCTTCCACCCGGTCGAAGGTGAAAATTTCTTTCAGCGTGGGAATTTTGTCGCGCACCGACGACAGTTTTTCATACAATTCGGCGTCGCCCACAAAGGCGTATTTGACTTCGGCGTGATTGAAAATATATTCGAAATCATCGGCCGAAATGGTGGGATACACCGGAATATCCTGCGCCCCGATTTGCAAAAGCCCCAAGTCCATCGCGCTCCATTCGGTGCGGTTTTGGTGGGCGATAAGGGCTATTTTGTCGTTCTTTTGCACGCCCAGCCGGAGCAAGCCACGGGATATTTGCTGCACCAAATCGTAGAGTTCCTGCGTGGACCAGGTTTTCCACTTTCCGTCGTATTTGGTGGCCATGGCCACGTCCAAAGGTTCGTTTTGCAATTGATATTCCAAGAAATCGAAAAGTCGTGTAACTTCCATAAAAACTTAGTTTTTCGGTTTAACAAGCTTAAAAATACGCATTTTCGGTCAAATGGAAATATGAATCGCCGATATCACAAAATATGGAATACAATTTTAATAATTAAAAAATATTGTAGTCGAAAAATTAATAATTTTATATCCGCTTGTTTTATGGCACGATTTTTTCGTAAATTTGATACAAACCCAAATTTTAGTCCCATGAAAAAACTACTGCTCAGTTTTGTTTTGTTTTTTACCGCTGCCCTGATGCTTCATGCGCAGGACGAAATCGTAGGACGTTGGAAAACCATTGATGACGAAACGGGTAAGGCTAAGTCCATTATCGAAATCTACAAGAAAGACGGCAAATACTACGGCCGGATTGTTCAATTGCTTACGCCTCAAAACCAGGACGGCGTTTGCCGCACTTGCGAAACCGACTACAAGGACAAAAACATCATCGGATTGGTGATTTTGAAAGACTTGGTCTATGATGCCGACGACAAAGAATGGGAAGACGGCACGATTATGGACCCCAAAAACGCCAAGGAATACAGCGTGTATTTGGAACTTGTAGGGCCCAACAAGCTCAAAGTGCGCGGTTATATCGGCTTTTCGCTCATCGGCCGCACGCAGTATTGGTATCGTGTGGAATAAGGGTGGGTAAAATCAAAAAAACAAAGCCGCCCGTAGGGCGGTTTTTTTGTGGGCCGGCTTATTCGCCCATGCGCAAGTATTTTTCCAGATAACCGGCATTTTCGCGCAATTCCTGTAAATGCTTGTCTTCGGGATGCTGCGAAAGCACCGTATAATCGTAGCGGCGGAAGGTTTGCAGCACTTCGTTGATGTCGCCGGTTTGGATTTTAACGTCGGCTACCAGATCGGTGGGGGTTTCGTCCACCAGCAAAACGCCCAAAAGCCGGCCGCCCGTGGCTTCCACGATTTGGGCCACCTGCGAAAAACGGAAATCGCCGGCGTTTTTACCTATGCGTATCACCGTGCCTTGGGTGGCAAAGGCCTTGATTTCGCTCAACTCTTCCAGTAAATCTTCCAAAAGGTAAATCCCGCGGTAGTGCCGGTCGCGGTCGATGACGGGCAGCACATTGGTTTCGTTGGACAAAAAAGTGGAAAAAAGCTGCGTCCAATCGCGAATATTGTCGGTAACGTAAATGTTTTCAAGCAGATGACGTTCGGCCGAAACGGGATTGTTGGCATCGGCGTCGTCCAAATCTTCGCAGCGAAGCATTCCGAGGAAAATACCGCCGTCCACCACCGGATAATGGCTCAAAAGTTCGTCGTAGCACCATTCGCGCACGGCACCCACGGGCGTGTCCATACGGGCGGGTTCCAAAGGATGTATTTTGTTTTTCATATACAGGCAAATGTATCGGCTTATTTTGAATTGTGCAAGAAACATACCAAAAACGGAAGCAACGGGCGTTTTGGCAGGGTATAGTCTTATTTTTTTTGGGCGCCCCGGCGCCTGCGTTCGGGCCGCCGCCGGCGGGCGAAGCCCGCGCGGCTTGCCGGAGGCAATCCGTCAGCG